>JAYTOT010000032.1:0-1132 GCA_043747645.1 Pseudomonadota bacterium
CCCACAAATAGAGGACATAATTCACTCACAAAATTATTTCCACAAATTCCAGGACGCCCTTCGAGCGTTGTTGATGGAGTTGAAGCTTGCAGACAAAGAGTAAGAGAAATTGATGCCTGTGGTGCAAATCTCATCAAACTTTGCGTCGGCCAGTCGATATGGCAAAAGCGCCCACAAAAAAGATTGCCAGGAGATTTATCGTTTGAAGAGGTCAGAACCATTTGCGACGAAGCAGCTACAAGAGGACTCAAAGTGGCAGCCCATGTGCACGACACAAAAGGCGCAAGAGCGGCGCTAGAAGCCGGTGTTGAAATGCTCCAGCACGCCTGCATGGTCGACGAAGAAATCGCCGAATTGGCATATTCAAAAGGTGCAAGCCTTACTCCAACAACTTGGGTTGCAACTAAAATTCTAGAAGATGAGTTTCTCGCAAAAAAACTCATTATTTCGGTCGATGAGCTTGCAAATTCACATTTTGGGATTGTCAAAAAATGCAAAAATTCGGGCGTGCCTGTTTTATTTGGCACGGACCCCATTTTACCGCATATGCACGGACGCAATTACGAAGAACTCTGGCAACTAATGCGCTATGGATTAAATTCCCTCGAAGCCCTGCATTCTGCAACGGGCCTAGCAGCAATGCACATAGGTGAGAGCGAAATTGGAACACTAGAAATTGGAAAATTTGCAGATTTTCTAATTTGCACTGATCAAGTTATTGATGATGTTTCAAAGCTCAATTCAAATTCAATTCTCGAAGTATTTAAAGCAGGTATTGGGTATCGCAATTACGCACAAAATATTTACCAAAAGTTTAGTTATTCTGAGTTGATTTTAAATACATAAATTTATTCCAAATATTATTTGTTATATATTCATTGCTCACGACTTCATCCAGATTACCACTAAAAAATAATTCCGTCGCATTTCATCTCAAAAAAAAGGACTCCACTTGCTACTAGGACTCAAACAAAACATACGCCAGTTCTCGTTGCTGGTAGTTGTTAATGCATTTGTGGGTGCAATGGTTGGTATGGAGCGCAGTATTCTGCCTGCAATTGCAGAGCACGAATTTCACCTTGCCGCCAAAACAGCAATATTTTCATTCATAGTTGTATTTGGTACCAGTAAA
>JAYTOT010000033.1:0-43237 GCA_043747645.1 Pseudomonadota bacterium
TGGACTTCCGACTCAATCCTCAGAAGCCGCGATGGGCTTGGCAATACTCGGCTTGTTTCTTTAATTAAATATTAAAATTGCAAGATACGATCCTGAAGCGGTACCTCTAGAAAAAAAGTCCGCTTAAAAATGTATCCAGCAATTTCGAGTTTCGTCCAAGCTATGCGAATAGCTAACATGGAAACAATTTTCAATCGCCCGGAAGGTGTCAATGATATTAAAACCCTTGCTCGCAAAGGTTTTATCACATTTTTAGGGAACCTAGACCCCAAAAGATTATGTTTAAAGCCTCGGGATAAACTAAAAATCAATGTTTCAAGTGACTATTTTTGGAAAACCCCTATTAACAAAGAGCAATTACCCCTAAAATGAATTGTCAAGCTTAACGACAGATTAAGTAACTCCTGAAAATCAACGCTGAAATTTTTGAAGGGAACGACGTAAAGTCTTTTGGAAAAATAGCACTTGAAGTCTGACTAGATGAGTGTTAGCGCTTCAACGGCGAGAGTAGAAATATCTGCAAGTATCTGAGCTGGGATACTTCTCGTTTTATTGGAATTAAGATCATATGAAATACGCTGCAAATTAGTTCGGAGGCGCTGTGAATTATTTTACTTCTTTATTGAAATCAGCAATTGCGACCGCACTTTCATTGTCTGACTTTCAAACAGACGGCATCAATCAGACTTTGGAGTTGGTGAGGAAAATTGTACCTAAAAAGACTCATATTGATGCTAATAATATTCATACCGCGGTGAAAAACGTGAATACGTATGCATCTAAAAATCCTCGGTCGTCGGCAGCCAAGATCGATGATTCTAGCGTTAAGAGTGTTTGAAACGTGTTTTGCCAAAAATGTAATTTGGCTCTAAAAATTATTTTGGCAATTGGAGCCATTTTTGCGCATTCTATTAGCTTAGGAGATTCTATGCGCAAGTTCATAACAACGAAGGGTGGAGTTCCTACGTCTTTCGATCCTCTCAATGCCGATAGCTCAGAAAATTTTCATGTTGCATTAATGATGTATCTTACGCCCATAGAGCTTTCGGTACATGACGAGTTGCGAAGCACACTTTTAAGTGAATTTAGCTACGATCGTACTTTGAATAAAATGACTTGGATTGTGAAAGATGGGCCGACTTTTTCGGACGGATCTAAAATTACCCCTGAAGACGTTGCTTTTTCAGTATCGAGAATGGCATTTTCGAAGCCTAATTTTCCAGTGTTACAAAATATTGTGGGCATAGGTGCTTGGATCGCAAGTAAAAATCCACTGGCAACTTTTCCGCCTGGAATTAAAATTTTTGGTCAGAAAATCATTGTTTCTTTTGATAAGCCAGTGCGTCATCCGTTGGCGCGTTTTGTTCTCACTACTTTTTCAGTTATTCCAAGAAAGTGTGTTGACTTAATTTCTAACAAATTGACATGTGATACGCCCGTTTCAAGTGGATATTTTCGGCTTCAAAAAAAAGAACAGGGAGGGCGAAGTTGGGTTTTTGAGCGACGTAAAGAATACCAAGAATTAGAAAACAAAAAGCTCCCTGATTTGCTTGCTATTGAATTTTGGTCTCCGGAATCAGTTATAAAAAACTTGCCTCAATTAGACAGTAATACTGTTATCCGCACCCATGAAAGCTCCTATACTCCTGAAGATCTTTCACTGCTCAAGATGCATACTCAGCAATCCACTCGCAACGGATCTTCATTCGGTTGCTTCAATTTAAATCCAAAAGTCAAACCGTTTCAGGAGTTGGGCTGCAGAAAAGTGTTTGTAGATTTATTTCGGGAGCAATACCAAAAACTTTTCCAATCTTCACTTCCATTAGAGTCGAGTTTGTTTACTCGACTGTTACCGGGATACTTACAACAATCTGAATTTAAAAAGTATGAAGTTAAAAATAGGCCAGATTGTCTGGAAAAAATTAAAAATAACCCACCTCTTTACGCAAATTTGATTGGGCACAACGATTTTTCACTTTTTCATAAAACGATGGTTAAAGTTTATGAAAAACTGGGAGTGACAAATATTAACCCGATTGAAATTAATACTCGAAAAGAGATGAGAGAACTTTTTTTAGCAGGAAAAATTTCGCTATTTGTGAGTTCTTCGCAATTTTGGGAGTTAGACCCTGGTGGAGATTTGAAAATGTTTCTCACACCAAACATGCACCCTCCATTGAAATTTGTGACCGAAGATTTACAACTTCAAGCGCTTGTATCACAAGTAGATTCGACTGAAGATCCTATTAAAAATCGAAAGTATTTTGAAGATATTAATCTTTTTATATACGACCAAGCACTCTTAAATGTCTATAGTCACTTTCAAATGCTTTTAATTGCAAAAAAAGGGCGCGATTTCAATTCATTGAAATATTCTCTCACAATTACCAAGCCTTGGGATGTTTTTTGATGATTGCAAATGAGCTCCTTTGTAAAATACGGTTGCTTACAATCATGCGTGAACTTGAAAAAAAAGGTAAATCACCACTTAAAATAAGTTTAGCAAAACACGGAGGCATGTTTTTTTCTTCAGTTTCTGATTATTCGGGCATAGAGTTTCTAGATCCCTCGGGCGGCGGCGCAGGTGCGGAAACTCCGAACCTAGCACTCATTAAGGGATTAATGGAATATGTAGAAAGAAAAGTGTTTTCTGAGAACCAGTTTTCGGGAGCAAAGGTTTATAATACCGAATCTATCGATGGAACAGCTTCGTTTCCAAAGGTTTTATGTACCAAAGCATGGGCACTAAAAAGAGCGCGAGAGGCCGCATTATGCGAGGCAATAGAACGATTTTCTTGGGCTACCTGGTGGGAAAACGAATCTATTTCCGCTCAAATTGATGACACCACTAATGAATTTAATGATGAACTAAATGTGGTTAGAGAGCTTGCCATAGCTATTGACAAATTGACGCCAGTAGAAAAGTGGTTAAGGATAAAGCCAAGGTTACTTGGCTACGATAATTTAGAAGTAATCATATTTTTTGGTTTATTAAAGAACAAAGGTATTATTTGTGCTGGTGCGTGTGGCCCAAAAAATCGCCCGGCAGAAAGCATTCGGAGAGTTTTTTCGGAGCTTTTTCGGCATTCCTATGCAGTGGATGCTTTTGTAAATAGGAAAATAGAAGCAAAATTTCTTTATGAGCACCGTCTAAAATATTTTGGGTCAGGCCTAGGTGACAGTCTGTTTCACGCTCGGATATCAAAACAAAGTACCGAAGCAATAGAATTCCCTGGGTTGGAAATTGATGAAAGTCTCATCCATCCACTTTCGTATTGTGTGACAATTCACAGATGTTTATTTGAAAACCAGCCGGATTTCATGTCCGGTTCTATTGAGAAATTATGCATTTAAATGTGGATAAAATATTTAAAAAAGTCAGAATTACATTGCTTTTCGTCTGGACAATTGTAATTCTGGCTGCGGGATCTTATTTTATTTTCGACAAATTTCTTCAAAATACCGGTGAGGAATTGTTAAATGGGTGGTTGCAATCTAACTCATTGAGCATTCAAGAAGGAAATTTAATTTCAGCCTTATCAAGCCAGCACCGAGTCTTAGTTTCCTCAAAATTTATATCTGGAGTTTTTTTATTAGAATCGTTTTCTGGCGAATTGCTGAGCGGTTCAAAACAACTGGCGGGATTTGGTGAAAAGCCCTTTTTGGCGAGATCAAAATTAGAACTTCCAAGCGGTTTGATTTTTAAACAACGGTTAGGTCTTTTTCAGTATCAATTATTTTATCGATTTGTAGACAAACCGTTTTTGGTAGTAGTGTTTATTGTAAATCCTGTTTTTGTAAAAATCGCGTTTTTAATATTTGTGATTTTTGTCGGGGTATTAGTTGGCTTTTTTTTAATTTTACATGCGAATTTGCTTAGAAAAGAAGGCGTAAGGCGACTCGAATTAGTGAGACAAGCCATGATAGATTTGACCAAAAGAAAGAATCCTAGCTTGACGCTAAAACAAAAAATTCCAGAAATTGAAGGCGCTTGGGTTGAACTTGAAGGCTATTTATATACTTTATTAGAAACTATAAACCGAGCTGCTAAGCTGACCGCCATCGCCCGCACGACTCAAACCCTCGCCCATGATGTGCGCAAACCCTTCTCGTTATTAAAAGTAATTATCGATACAGCGGAAGGTATTTCAGACCCTAATGAAGTGAAAAGCTTCTTTAAAAATTCCCTTCCCGAAGTCCAGCAGGCCATAGCCTCGGTGAATGGAATGATTTCGGATGTGCTTGAAATTGGATCTGAAGCGCAGCCTATTTCAGAGTCAACAAATCTAGAAACACTCATAGAATCGACTCTTTTGCAAAGCGTGCGCATTTATCCAAACTGTGAATTTGAAATAAATTATCATTTACAGCACAAGCACAAAATAAATGTCGACACCTTAAAAATAAGTCGGGTGTTTTCGAATATTGTAGGCAATGCTTTGCAGGCCATGAATGCCAAAGGCAATATGTGGTTTCATACAATTGAAATCACAGAAAACAAACTGCCATTTGTTCAAGTTTGCATTGGCAATAGTGGCACATTTATTGAACCAGAGCATTTACCAAAACTCTTTGATGCGTTTTACACATCGGGCAAAAAAGGTGGAACGGGATTGGGTCTGGCCATTGCTCAAAAAATTGTAAATGCACATGGCGGAAAAATATGGTGTGAGTCCGATGTGAAAAAAGGAGTAGAATTTTATTTTACACTTCCGTGTTCAATAGAATTAAGCGACGAAAGAACCATACTTTTGACTCGGTCAAGTGCCGAAATAAACCTAAATATTGCGCAGCTTCAAAAAGAATTTAAATCACAAAGTATTCTAGAAGCAGACCCCCTAGAAGTAACTCTCGAAAAAGAAATCATTCATTTGGCATCAGAAAACAAAAAGCCATTGAACATTTTAATAGTAGACGACGAAGCCCTTTATCGCAATTCTATTGTTGCACTGGTGGGCCGATCGGAAAGTTTAAAGCAGCATATTATTTTGGACGCAGCTAAAAATTCTAACGAAGCGCATTTGGCGCTTCTTAAAAAACCAAATTTAATGATTTTAGATGTAGACTTGGGAGCCGCATCCCAGAATGGCTACGAAGTGCTCAAACAGTGCCGCCAAGATGGTTTTAAAGGCACTGTCTGTATTCATTCCAACCGCGGTTCGGCAAGTGACCAGCGTGTCGCTTTAGATGCCGGAGCCGATGCCGTTTTGCCAAAGCCCATGAGCAGGCCACATTTGCTGAAACTCATTTTGCAAGCGGCAAAAAATGCAAGCATTCAAATTAAAAATTTAAATGAAATTCAAAACTCCACTGAATCAACTAAAAGTTTACCTGAAATTGCTGTAGTCGACGATTCGAAAATACTTTTGAGAACCTGGAAAATTCGATTGTCACCCGATGCCATTGTGCACACCTTTGCTTGCCCGCGAGATTTTAGGGAACATGTTGCTCAAAACAGCGATTTTTTAAATCGACTTGCGTTGATTATCATCGACTTCACTTTTGACAATGAACCAGGCGAAAATGGAATCACTTTCGCACAAAGTTTAAAACCCATTTTTAATAAACCCATGATTTTGTGCTCCGAGAGCGAATTTAAAGACGCCGATATTGCCCTGTACTTTGAAGCAGCCATTCCAAAAATGCCATCTGATTTGAAAACTTTAATGGAAAATATGGAATCGTGGAAATTGGATTAGCGACTGGGTTACTTCTATTTTTTTACTATTTTTTAGACTTTAACAAGCTGATGAGCTCTTTTTGATTGCTGTCTATTTTTTGATCTTGCTTATCAAATCTAGCATCAATTTTATCAAACCTTACATCAATTTTATCAAACCGTTTTTCAGTTCGGCTCTCAGCAGCAGTTTGATTGGCATTTAGAAAATCAAATTGCCGTTCCCACTGCTTGCTTATAAACACTAAGGAGCCTCCGACCGATGTAACAATCGTGAGGCATACCACACCGACTTTGTGCCAATCCGAAGAGTTCTGATTTGCTTGAGTTTTTTCTGTTTGCTGAGTTTTTGCTTTGGTATTCATAGTTTAACTCCTGACCGGGCAACTTTTAGGTACATCCCAAATCATAATATCGTCATTTCCATTCAAAACTCAAGTACTTATTTGCACAATGAAACTTTTTAGCGACTTTGTCTTGTGCCAATTTTTTAGCGAATATCTTACGACCAATTTAAACATGTCTCGAGGGAACGATGTGCACATTGGGCTTAGGACCCTGAAATTTAGACGCGCGCAGAAAGACTTTCAAAATCAACTCATCTTAAGCAAAACGATCATTCCAGAGACCCTTTAAAAACTCTCGCCAGGGAATGATTTCAATTCCATTGAAATTGCGCCGCTCAGGTTCATTCGCAACAAGAATAAAAGAGGTACAAATTTTTTCCTCACGGAGTGCATCAAGGCCTTTAAGATGTGAATCGGTCACACGGCTTGTGGATTTTACCTCAATTGCTATTTTTCCATTTAACACAAAATCAACCTCAAAGCCCGAAGTGCTTCGCCAATATTCTAACTCTGCAGCAGGCATTGAGTAGTCGATCCAGGATTTCAACTCGAGAAAAATAAAATGTTCAAAAAACTCTCCAAATTCTGTACCTCTATCAGAAATTGGCCCTAGTTTTCGAAGGCTCCGAACAACCCCAAGGTCAAAAAAGAAAAATTTTGGTATTTCTATAGCTTTGCGCTTTCGAGACCGCCTAAAAGGTGGATCGGATTAACAGATGCCTCCATAGAAATACGACCGTCGAACAAGTTGGAAGACAATCGAACTTGGTCTTGCAGCTGATTCTTCATCAGACTTGATTTTCCGACCTGACGAGGGCCGAGCAAAACCAACGCATCTGTGCTTACCTTTGCTTGCCCGCGAGATTTTAGGGAAGAAATCAATAGAGATAGGGCCATTCGACCCTCATAATGAGCCTAAGCAGGCTTATTAGAGACTCATATTTTCCTGTTGGCGCTATTCTCGGGCATATTAACGCTAAACTTTCTCTTGTTAAGGCCGATCAGGCTCGGTTGGCCGAACTCATTGGCTTGTCTATCGAGTTCATTAGAGACGTTGAGCAGGGTCACACGAACCTGAGGCTCGAGAAGGTGCTGTGCCTTGTGGAGTCATTGGGCGGGGTTATCTCCGTCTCCAACAAGCCGTTCGATGCGCGGACTCTCTCCGAATACTCATCATTTTCATCATAAGAACTCTACAACTCTCGCAAATTGACACACAAACTTGTGCTCACTTTGCTTGGCGCAGTCACAGTTCGACTTCTAATCCGGGAAGTGCTATTTCTATCAATGGACTGTTTTAAGAAACGCTATTTCCGGCGAGCTATTTTAACCATATACAATCGTTATAATAATATTATTGAGGATCTCGAAGCTGAGTCGCTTTTTCTTCTCGGCCCCCGCCAAACCGGCAAAACAACATGGCTGCGCAAGGAACTCGCGAGCGCAGTGCATTTCAACTTGCTAGATCCGGGTTTCAGAATTCGATCTGCCGAATTTCCGGTTCAATTTTTGGAAGAAGCTCGATTCGCAATTCGCAAAAATCCGAAGGTTCGTATTGTTTTCGATGAAATCCAGAAAATTCCTGCGCTTCTCGATCCCATACAAGAACTCATGGTGAGTGCTCCAGACGCACGCTTCTTGCTCACCGGCAGCTGTGCCCGAAAGCTTCGTAGGTCTGGTATGAATCTTCTCGGTGGACGTGCCGGAATGGCTCGTTTTTGCCCACTCACCTTGCGTGAATGCCAGTCTTGGGAGGGGCACACACGCACATGGAATGAACTTTTGACTTCAGGTGGGTTGCCACGAGCTGTGCTGGCAAAAGATCCCACGCGAATTTTGGCTTCATATGCCGACATTTATCTCACCGAAGAAGTTGCCGCGGAAGGTCTTGTTCGTAATATTCCTGAATTTGCAAATTTTCTCCGTGTGGCCGCAGCTACCAACGCAAATCAAATAGTGTTTGAAAAACTTGCCAGTGATATTCAAATGACTTCAAAATCGGTTAGAAATTGGTTTCAAATCCTCGAAGATACACTTCTTGGTGAAATGCTGAAGCCGTTTTCTCACACAGTCATTCGAAAGCCCTTGACTTCTGCCAAATTTTTCTTCTTTGATTGCGGCGTTGCCAACTATCTGCGCGGAGCAAATTTACAAAAACCGAATTCCGAAGACTCTGGTGTTGCGCTTGAGAATTTAATTTACATGGAATTGAAGGCGCAAATTTCAACATTTCGCAAGCAACATAAGCTTTTTTATTGGCGCTCACAAAGTAAGGCAGAAGTTGATTTTATTGTGACCGATTCAAAAGAAAGACCGATTCTTGCAATAGAAGTCAAATCAACAGATAGACTTAAAGAAGAACATACTAAGGGAATAAAGGCTTTTGCTGAGGAATTTCCCAATATTCGAAAAATCATTGTATTTACCGGCAAGAGAGCGCGATTCCGTGTAGATGGTATTGAGGCCTGGCCTGTGGAACAATTTCTTCTGGAATTAGATACGTTTTTATAAAATTGAGGCCTCTATGACGCACAATAAACCTCCAATTGCATGCCAGTCTCCCACGGCGCAGCTCTGTGAGATTCGGAATGCCACACTTTTAGATGTCAACGAACTCGCGCGGATCAACGTCGAATCATGGAAATTTGCTTATAAAAACATTCTTCCTGAAAGCTACTTAGACAGCCTTTCTTTGCAAGAACTCAAACCGCGTTGGGAGCGCGGACTTCAAGTCGCGCATCGGAATTGCTTAGTGGTTATTGTTGGTGGGCGCATGGTTGGGTACACAATTTTTGGGCCTCCCAGAAGCAAGGATTCTGAAAATGGAAGCGCAGAGCTCTTTGCGATATACTTTAGTCCTGAATTTGTTGCGCAAGGGTTTGGGACTCGCCTCATGAATAAAGTCAAATTCAGACTTGCGGAGTTAAAATACCAAACCTGTTTGGTGTGGATACTGGAACGCAACGAGCGTGCAATTGAATTCTATTTGCGACAGGGTTTTTGTTTCAGCGGAAATCGCGAGCCCGAGATTTTTAATGACTGCACGTTGCAGAAGAGATGCTATGTTCTGAATATTCAAAATTTCTCTGCAGAGCAATATAGCATGACATCAACTTGCTCTTAGAGCACAAGATCAAATATTTTGAGCAAACTCCACATCCGCCAATCCTGGCGAATACCGGAATGAGGAAGGAGTTACTAAAAGATTTCGACGAGCAATACAAAATGTTTCACATTTCCAAATTGGCACCATCATATTTTCTGCTAGAAATTTAACATTCAATTCTTGATAAAGGTCTGCACGTTTAATCGAATCTAGTTCTCTGCGCGCTCTTAAATATAAATCGGAAAGATTACCAAAATAGTCTGTCAGGTTTATTTTGAGTAAATGTGTTAAAATTGCTATAAATCCTTCAGGATCATTACAAGCACCAAACCAACTGCCAATAATAATGTCAGGTTGCTGCTCTGGCGCATCGGCAACTTTTGAGAGATCTACGGGCGTCGCTACAAATTTTACATTGAGCCTATTTTCAACACCTAAAACACTACTTTTATCGAAAATTAAATCCAATTCACTTGAAGCGGCCCTGACTTTTATCAATAGATTTGATGCCCCGTCTAAAATCTCCTCTTTGCCAATAAAGGGCTTCTCTAAATAGCCCTCAACTCCCTTCGGAATCACACCCGTTGCAATTTCAAAACCCAGTTCTTTTCTACGCAAATCGACCAAATTCTTAAATGCGCACATGCTGCGATATTTAATTTCCTTCGAATTTACATTTGCACCATAAGGGTTCCACCAAGCTGATGCTTGAGCAAAATGAACCGCTGGTTCAATATTATGAGTGCACCCGGAGTTCATTAACTTACTTATTTCGTCTGTAGTTATTCTCGATGAGAGAGGCATATAGTCAGGCATAATTCCTGACTCCATAGATTTTAAAGGAGTATCTGACAAAAGAATTCTCCAATTTGGAATCATTTTATCCGATTTATTTCTATATTTTTCGTTCAGCAAATAGTGCCAATTGCCATCTCTTTTAATGACACGATACGGGCCTGTGCCAATGTACGGCTCTGCATTTTGACTGTCGAACGTCCAGCTCTGAGGAACAATGCCAACATGATCTCGACTCAGTGCTTTAATAAATGCTGGCTCACCCACAGAAAGCTTAAATTCTAAAATTAAAGGAGAAATAACTGTGATTTTTTCTAGGCATTGAAGAAATGGTTTCGATTGAGAAATGGCATGAATATGCCGTTCAATACTAAATTTAACATCGGCTGCGCCAAGGCTGAGTCCATTCGAAAAGAAAAGACCATCAAATAAAGCAAAGACAAGTGTTTTACCATCTGGAGAAATTGTCCATTTTTGCGCCAGGCCGGGAGCAATAATTCCATGCTGATTACAAGTGACTATCGATTCCAACACTTGGCCCACAGCCATATGTTCTAAATAAGTATTTATCTCAACAGGATCTCTTGGAAACCGTTCAGGAATAAATCCTACCGATGGAACACTCAAATTTAATTCCATTCATCTACTTTCTCTCTTTAACACTATTCAATCTCAATTCTCTTTGGTTGCCAAGATTAAGCAACTTGTCAGAAAAGTCAAAAAAAAATCCTTTCTAGCGCATGAGTGCTAAAAAGGACTTTCGACTATAATTAATGCTTATTTTTCGTCAGCACTCAATTCCACTTTAGAATCATTAATAGTAAGAATTCCATAAGATTCACCATTGATTGTGAGCGTATATTTGCCTTCAGTTATTGCTGGAAGACTGTATCCTTTGCTTAAAACCAAAGAACCACTGTTCGGACCAAAACCCATTTTGCACATGGTATTGGCAAGAATACCGGCAGTAAAATTGATTGTACCAGGTTGATCGGCACTGCCTTCCAAAAATGCTTTTTTTGCCGAATTCATTTGCAATTCTGTCACTGAAAGGCCGCACGTTGAACTATTTCTTGTATTTGTAGAATAAGAAATTTTTACTGTACCGTCAGCTCGCAATTCAGCACTTACTTTCAATGCTTTTTCAGCTTTTGCAGATGCAGGTGCTGCAATTTCAACTGCTTTCGACTTTGATTGACTCGAATTTTGGCTGCAAGCTGTAAATACAAATCCTGCTAATACTGAAAACAAAGTTACATTTTTCACAAAACACCTCGAATAATTGATATTCAACATTGAACACTTAAAGCCTTAAGCAAGTGGTGTGCCAATGAAATTCACCAACAATTTCTGCATTTTTTATTAAACTAAGGTGTCTATTGATTGTACAGTGTCGAAAAAATGTTACTCAAACGGTAAATGACGTCTAATAGTGATGGTCAAATACTGCCAAAAAGCCAAAACCTTAAACCGACTCAATTTTATTTCTCTGGAATGAGTGATTCTAGTTACGACAGGTATTAATTCTCTTCATCAATTTCATTGAGCCTTGGGCTCCACGAAGGCATTTGAATATCATACATGGGAATATTTAATGCTCGCTGATTATCCCCATCACGCGACATCACATGCAATTTATATCCTTTTCCTTTGCCGCGTCCTTGTGCAAGTCTGTTCGATTGGAAAGCAATGAATCGCCCATCGGGAGACCAAGAGGGTTTTTCGTTGTCGCCCTGATCAAGCGTTAAGCGTTCCATTTGGCGGCCATCGGGATTGACCAAAAAGATGTCGTAACGGTCGATTTCGCGATCGTAACCCGCGAACGATATTTTTTTGCCGTCGGGTCGCCAAGACGGCGAAGAATTATACCATCCTGCAAATGTGATGCGCGTGTCGGAGTTGGTCACTAAATCGCGCACAAACAAATGAGGATTTCCAAATCGACCACTGGCAAACGCAAATTTATTTCCGTCGGGTGAATACGCTGGTTCGACTTCGAGGCCGCTCCCAGTAATAAATGGTTTTGCACCACCGCCATCAATAGAATTCATGGTATAAATTCCGGTGTTTCCTGCGTTGCTACCCGAAAATGCTATGGTGCGACCATCGGGGTGCCACGAAGCACCCGAGTGTCCACCGGGCCCCCGCGTAAGCCTGTCTGTTCTTTTACTGATGCGGTTGTACACGTAAATTTCAGCTTTTCCCTCTTTAAATGAAGTAAAAGTGACCTTGCTTCCGTCTGGCGACCACGAAGGACTCATATTTATTGAATTATTATTGGTAATGGCCACCATGTCGCTGCCATCAAAATTAGACACATATATTTGCTTAGGTTCACCCACTTTTCGGGCACCTGCAAACACCATTTTTGTGCTAAAAATTCCCAATTCACCCGTAAATGCCTGCATGCATAAATCTGCAAACCTACGCAATTTTCCTTCGACATGGCGCTTTTGCATGCCAGAATATTTTTTACCGACCAACATTTTTTTCTTTTTGATGTCGTACAAGCGCAATTCTAAATTGAATGAACTTGCGCCTGCAGGTTCTAATTTTCCTAAAATAAGTGCTTCGGTATTTATGGGTGCCCATTCGTCAAAATTAATAGGCTGTACTGGAATTTCGCCTTTTGCCAAAAAACCCGACGCCGGAATTGCCTCAAATGCGCCTGTAAAACCTAATATATCGTTTAATTTGTTGGCATATAAATCTTTGTCCGACGCCGAAATACCAGCCACTGGCGCGCTAAAGCCAAACGCTGGAATTGCAATTCGTAATTTTCTGGCACTGGCGCGGCCCACATCGACATAAATTTCTCTGTCTGCAGCTTTGTTACCTGCGGCATTATTATTCAGAGGAACGGCTGCTGGAGCTGCTGGTTTTGCAGAATTATTTAAAGGCGGGTTTGTCAGGGGTGTAGCTTGGGTGAGAGCAATACCTTGCACAGACAATAACGCGCACAAAATTGCGCATCTGGTTTTTAACATCTCATAAACTCCTATTTTAAATTAGCGTTTTACTTCTTTAGGTGAAAAACGCATTGTCATGGTCACATTAGGCGATAATTCTTGCGGCAAATCTGGAAAAGGACTGGCTGCTTCAATCGCTTTTTTGGCTTCTAAATCGAATTGCGGATTTCCGCTCGATTTTTTGACAGCTATTTTGCCTATCACTTTTCCAAAAACATTAATGCTAAACTGAAGCGTGACTTCAATATCCTGATCATATTCTGCAAAATCTGGCAAATTCCAATGTCTGCGCATGTAGCCTGTAGCGGACGCTGCGTAGTCTTTATTTGCAGACGATGAAAAAGATCCTTCGGCAATTCCGGGCCCTAATGCCGCGGGAGCTGATGGCAAATTGCTATGACTTTCAAAAGGATTTGTTGGTAAATCGGCTGGTGCTGTTGCTTTTTTCTCATTGCCTTTCACTTTGCCATCTTTTTCTTGCTCACCCACTTTTCTATTTTCACGTTCTGTGCGCCGCGCCAGTTCTTCGATGGTCATTTTTTTCACGCCAGGCGGCGGAGTTTTAACATCAATTGGCTTTGCCGTTGCTACTTTTGGAGGTGGAGTTTCGGACTGTTTTGGTGGAGGCGTAGCTGGAGCCAAAGTGGGCTGCGCTGTGGGAACCGTTGGCAAAGGCATTTGATCTGGCGCTGGGGGAGGGGGTACGTCGAGGGCTATATTTTTTGGCAACTGCGGAAGCTGTTGCGCCGTTTTTAACGCCTCTACGTCTTGTTTTACAGGGCTTTCTTCGCTCTTATTTTTTTCTGCGCCGGGGTCTTCAACACCAAAAGCAATTTCTACAGGCTCGTCGAGAACTTTACTGGGCGAATAATCTGAAATAAATTGAGAACCAATTATCACACCAACAATAACGCCGTGCATGCCAATGGCGCTTGCAAAATCTATTCCAATGGGTCTCTTTTGGGTGTGAGAAACTAATTTAAACCGGACTGATTTTGCATTAATATCGCAACCGGGCTCAGTTGTTAACAACCGAGAAAAACTCATATCAAATTTTGGCAAAGGTGCCGTTAATTTTTGGCCTAAATTTGAACTGCCGATGTTTCCGTAATGAGTAAAAGTGACCACTTCCGAAGTGTAAAATTCTGCTTTATCAAACGAAAGCATCGACGATTCGTCGACTTCCGGGCCCATTTCTACTTTAATACGATTGCGCCGCGTTGGCGCAGCGCTATTTGCTGTTAGTGCCATTGCTCTCGCCCATCATTCCTATTTTGCGAATCCCAGCAGCCTGCGCTGCGGCCATTGCTTCTGCCACGCGACCATAGGGAACTGCTTTATCTGCTCGAATATAAATAGAGGCTTCTTTTTCGTCGTTCTTTGCTGCCTTTAATTTAGCTGTGAGTTCCGATGCCAAAACTTTACTTTTGCCAAGAAAAAACTCACCCGTGGAAGTGACTGATAATACAACGGGGTCGCCATTTAAAGTCAGCGGTTTGGCTTGATTTCGAGGCATTTGGACATTGACACCCGACACTGCAAATGGTGCTGTAACCATAAAAATAATGAGCAAAACCAAAATCACATCTACAAAAGGCGTAATATTAATATCAGTCATCATGCCCTGACGACCGAAAAACCCTGAACCTTGCCCAGGTTCATGATCGCCGCCACCGAGCTGCGCACCCATATTATTCGCCCCCAACATTGGCTGAATCGCCACGGCCAATGTTAAAATGTCGTTCTAAAATGTTTAAAAAATCGGCAGTAAATCCGTCGAGCAATAATAAATGTCTGCGCGCTCGGCTCGTAAATGTGTTGTAAAAAACCACTGCTGGAATTGCCGCAGCCAAACCTAATGCAGTTGCAATGAGTGCCTCAGAAATTCCTGGAGCAACCGCAGCAAGACTTGATGATCCGCTTGCACCAATATCATGAAAAGCACGAATAATACCAACAACTGTACCAAAAAGTCCGATAAAAGGGCAAGCCGATGCCGACACTGCCAAAAAACTCATATTTTGCGCGAGCTGTCCGTCTTCTACAGACCTCGCTTTATTTAGTGCGCGCTTCACCGTGTCAAAAGGCACCGCTCCACCACTCATACCACGTTTTTCTCGCACCTGAATTACCCGGACCATTTCGTTGTATCCGGTGCGAAAAATTTCGCGCGCTGGGCTGTATTCTATATCTTTCGAACGCATATGAAGCTCTGAAAGGCTCTTAGATTCCCAAAAACTCTTTAAAAACTGTTCCGATTTACCATGTAGTTTTCCGAGAGTACGCCATCGTTCAAAAATAACAACCCATGTGGCTACGCTTAATAATATGAGGAGCACTAATATGCTGATTCCTACTGGTCCAGCATGAGAAAACATGGCAAGCAAATTTAATCCGCCGCTCGATACCGCTTGTTCTGTCATTTTAATTTCACTCTAAGAGTTGGGGAATGAGTCCCTTTTCAAAACACTGCTTCAAAATGAGCTTGACTACAGACTGCGGGTCCATGTCGGTGGAGTCAATACACACAGCGTCTTCAGCCTGACGCATGGGTGCTACAGCTCTATTTGAATCGCGTAAATCGCGCTCATGAATTTCTTTTACCAAAGCAGAAACGTCGATTTTCTGCCCCGCGGCGTTTAATTCTTCTGCACGTCGATTGGCTCTGCTTGCGGCCGCTGCCGTTAAAAATATTTTAAGCGGTGAGTCCGGAAAAACTACGGTTCCCATGTCACGGCCATCGACCACCGCACCCGAACATTCTAAAACAATGCGCCGTTGCACAGGAAGTAAACGGCGCCGAACAAGCTCATCTTGAGCCACAATGCTAGCCTGCTCCGACATTACTGGTGACCTAATTTCGTTTGAAACTTCGCGCTCTCCCAAATAAACTCGCCCAGAACGGGATTCCTGCCTGTATCTTTCACTCAAAAAAGAAACAAACCGCTCGATTGCACCTGTGTCGTTAACAGTTGTACCGGCTTCCATCAACATAAGAGCCAAAGTGCGATATATTGCGCCAGTTGTTACGTAAATCCAGCCTAATCGTGCTGCCAATAAACGCGAAACTGTGCTTTTGCCAGAGCCCGCAGGGCCATCTATGGTAATTACTTTGACTTCATCGGGCACTGCACCTGAGGCCCAACCGGACTCTTGTGTTTCTAAAACATCAGGTATTTTCAATGGAATAATTCCTTTAAATTTGCGCTGGATTAGGCTCAATATCTTCCCAAGGTGTGTCCCAACCAGGGAACGGCAATGCAGCGGAGCGGAATGGGGATATTGCTTCTTTTTTTGTTACCTTACCCATAGCATTGTATTTTTTAACACGCTGATCTTTTAATTGTTGAGCATTTAAAGGCATTAATTCTTTAAGATGTTTCTCGATGCAGTCGCCCATAGCTTGAATTGCTATTTTGGGTTTCCAATGCGCACCACCTAAGGGCTCTGGAATAATTTCGTCTGCCACTCCCAGATGCAATGCATTTTGAGCTGTGACACCCAAAGCTGCTGCCGCTCTAAAGGCCTGGCTGCCATCTTTCCACAAAATAGAAGCGCAACCCTCGGGAGAAATGACACTGTAAGTGCTATATTGCATCATTAAAAGTCGGTTACCAACTCCAATTGCCAAAGCACCACCACTGCCGCCTTCACCCACGACTACGCTCACAATCGGTACACCAATTTTAAACATGACCATAATATTTTTTGCTATTGCTTCGCTCTGACCACGTTCTTCGGCATCAATTCCAGGATACGCACCGGGTGTGTCGATAAAAGTTATAATAGGTATTTTGAATCGTTCCGCTAAAGACATGAGTCTTAATGCTTTGCGATATCCTTCGGGTCTGGGCATACCGAAGTTACGAAACACGTTTTCTTTTGTGCCGCGACCTTTTTGGTGTCCCAATAATACGGCGCGTTGGCCCCTAAAAACACCTATTCCACCCACTATGGAAGGGTCGTTCATAAAATTTCTGTCGCCTTGGAGTTCGATAAAATCTTCACAAAGCTCCGCAATAATATCGAGTGTGTAGGGCCTATGCGGATGTCGCGACAGCTGTGTGACTTCGTAGGGTGTCAATTCAGAAAATATTTGTTGAGCAAGAGTTTCAAATTTATCTTCCAAAACTTTTATTTCTTCGCTCAATTCAGTACTATTTTTGCGTCCCTCCATCACTGAACTTTGTCTGGCACAAACACGAAGTTCGGCAATGCGGTTGCTAAGCTCTAATAAAGGTTTCTCGAGCGGAAGAACTTCCATCACTGCTCCGGAGTTTGGGTGGTAATCTGCTTTGGTGGTAGCAAATGGGCCTCAATCGGTCAAAAAAAGGAGCGCGACATTCATGGCTCAAGATGTTCTGAAAGCGCTCGGAGAAATTAAGCGGGGCATGGAAGACCTCGTTGTCGACACCACTAGCATCAGTTGGGTCGATGGTGTCAACGGAGAACTTTTTTACCGTGGAATTAATATTGCCGAATTAGCTGCACATGCAAGTTTTGAAGAGACTTCTTATTTGCTCATGTGCGGTACACTTCCTCAAAAAGCACAATTAGAAGCTTTTACTTGGAAGCTACGCCACCTCACTCAAACACCCGAAAAAATAATGCGCATCATTCAAGAATTGCCACATTCAGCGAGTCCACTGGCTGCATTGCAAACATCTTTAGCAGCGCTTTCGTGCACAAGTGACAGCCTAGGGCATTTGGGTGAAGAGTCGTTGCTCGAAATGGCCATGCGCATAGTGGCACAAACACCAGTTATTTTGGCTGCGGCATACCGCCACTTTAAAGGCAAACCTATTTTAGCGCCGCGCACAGATCTCAATCACTCCGAAAATTTTTTATACATGCTGGGCGGAGTAATTCCTACAAAACGCCAAGCCCGGTTTATGGAAACAGCCCTTATTTTACAAATGGACCACGGTTTTAATTCTTCTACGTTTACCGCTAGGGCAGTGGCTTCGACACTCACTAATATGTACGCCGCTACAAGTGCAGCAGTGGGTGCATTAAGCGGACCATTGCACGGCGGGGCAAGCGAACAAGTCATAGAAATGCTCAAAGACCTCCAATCTGCCCCAAACCGGTTGGAATATGTGCAATCCCTATTAAATGCCAAAGGAAAAATCATGGGAATGGGCCACAGGGTCTACAAAAATGTCGACCCCAGAGCTCGTATTTTTGAAGACATGTTGCAAAATTTAACAGCGCCCCACGAAAAAGATTCCGATTTTGAAAATTTACGATTTATAGAAAAAATCGCACGGAATCATTTTCAACTTTCTGAGCAACCCATTTATGTAAATGTGGATTTTTGGAGCGGTGCGGTTTACAGAAAACTGGGCATTCATCAAATATTATATCCAGCTATTTTTGCTGCAGCACGAATTGTGGGCTGGGTTTCACACATACTTGAGTTACGGCAAAACAACCGCCTTTATAGGCCAAAATCTCAGTACATTGGCGAATTAAATGTTCCCTACGTTCCCCTCGATCGCCGAGGAATCGTCAAATGATTTTTTTCGCATACGAATCTATTTTAAAATTCGCTTTTGCCATTGCAATAGTGATTGAAAAATGGAATCGCAATCAAAAACTAGCTCGTTTTATCACTGCCAGAAGAAGCTCTGTGCGCAATAAAATACTAGACCAGGGACATCAAAAATTTGTCGCTTTAAAGCAAACATCTCTGGCTACCGGAGAATCATTAACCATTATTTGGTTTCACGTTGCAAGCGCTGGAGAATTAGAACAAGCCATTCCCGTCGCACGTAGTTTGCACAAAACTCGCAATGCACACTTTATATTAACTTATTTTAGTCCAGAAGCAGAACATTTTTTAAACAATTTTCCGGCTGTTCTAGCCTCATTTGCATTACCCGTAGATTGCCGCCTGACATTTAACAAAATCATAGAGAAATTTAATATTTCACATCTCATTTTTGTGAGATACGATTTGTGGCCCGCATTAATATTTGCGGCAAAAAAAAACAATGTCACACTCAATCTTATTTCCGCCACCAAAAATACCGCACGCAATAGAAGTCGATTTTCTCCCGATTTAATTTTCAAAAAGTTTCTTCTCAACCAGTTCAATAATATTTGTGTTGTAGACAGGGAAGATTTAGAAGCATTTAAATTATTAAAATTAAGACCAAAACTTTTTGTTTCTGGCGATTCAAAATGGGCTAGAGCAAAAGAGAGGGCTCACGAGACAAAAATAAACGGTCCGAGCACCGGCCTCTATCGGCTTTTTTTATACTGCAATGCTCAAAAATTTGTCATGAAAAGATCTGTCTTTGTCTTTGGCTCACCACACGAAGCAGAAACTAAAATTGCACAAATGTTCGGCGAATTAAAATTAAAACCTTTTATTATATTTGTCCCCCACGAAACAAATTCCGCTGAAATAGCAAAATATTCTGAAAGCTTTATGCAGCAAAAATTTAAATGTGTCACACTTTCGCAATGGCATTCTCATTTAAAAGCTCACGACAAAGCTCAAGAAAACGAAGATTTGATCTCGCTTCAAATCAACCACCCCTCGCTCAAACATTATCCTAAGCTCGATACCAGCTGCGGAGACAGCCATTGGCCAGTTAATGCCACACATCAAAAGCACTCCGCCCTAGAATCGCTTGAAATCGACGCTGCTTGGCCTCTTCACCTCTTGGCCGAAATCGATGTTTTGCTCGTCGACCGCATCGGCCTCCTAGCTGAACTTTATGGCTTTGCAGATGTTGCAGTCGTTGGTGGAGGATTTGACGGACAACTCCACAACACATTGGAGCCAGCGTCGCACCCTGTTACTACAGTTTTTGGCAATAATATCAGAAGGGCAGCCGAGGCTCGTAGGTTGGTTTCTCATCACGCTGCATTAGCTTTTGAAACACCTGCTGAAATGTTTCAATTTCTGACTCATTGCGTTAAGGTTGAAGATGATGATGCGAAGGGGCATGAAACGCGGCACAGGGCAGCAGCTGTCAAACGACACGCTTACGAACTCTTTCAGCAAATTCCTGATACAAGTGAGATCGTTTCAAAGGCCCTTTTTACTGAACCGCCTTAAAGCCCTCTGACTTATGTTGGGATTTTGTAAAAATTTATAAAAAGTGAATACACAAATGGTGTCAAAGCAATTGGTCATCAACTGCACCGCTGCCGAAACGCGCGTTGCTCTGATTGAAGGCGGCCAAGTTTCCGAATTTTATATAGAACGAATTAAAGAACGCGGCATAGTTGGAAGCCTGTATAAAGGTAAAATTGCGCGCGTTTTGCCTGGAATGCAAAGTGCCTTTGTAGACATTGGCCTCGACAGAGCTGGTTTTTTGTACGGTGGAGATATTCAAACCAGCACTGATTCCAATGAATTACCCGATTTTTTAGAAGAAGACGACAAGCAACCCACTCATGACGATCAAAATGACGATGAAACCCGCCCCCACCGTGGACCTCGCCACTTTAAAATTGCAGACCTCGTAAAAGAAGGTCAAGAAATTTTAGTGCAAGTTGCCAAAGATAGCATTGGCACCAAAGGCGCGCGCATCACTTCTTATTTGAGTCTGCCTGGCCGATACGTTGTGCTTATGCCTTCTATCAATCACATTGGTATTAGCCGGCGCATTCAAACCGAAGAAGAACGCAATCGACTGAGGTCTTTGGTTCAAAAGATTAAGCCAGACGGCATGGGAATCATTGTGCGCACCGCCAGTGAAAATGTTCCCGATGAAAAAATTACAGCAGATATTGAATTTTTACTTAAACTTTGGGACGCAATTAAAGCAAAAGCTGCGAAATGTAAAGCTCCCTCGCTTGTGCACGAAGATCTCAATCTGGTATTTAGAGCCACGCGAGATTTATTGTCTAAAGATTTAGACCGTATTGTTATAGACGACAAACAAAAATACGAAGATTTAGTTCGGTTTTTAAATCGATTTTCGGTTAAACTGGGCGCGCAGGTTCAGCTTTATCAGGGCGATGTCTCTGTTTTTGATGCCTACGGAATAGAACAGGAAATCAGTCGAGCATTGGGCTCAAAAGTATGGCTGAAATCCGGCGGATATTTGGTCATTCAACAGACCGAAGCCCTTACAGCAATAGACGTAAATACGGGCCGATTTGTGGGTGGAAAAACACTAGGCGACACTATTGTCAAAACTAACTTAGAGGCCGTGAAAGAAATCGTATTGCAATTGCGATTGCGAAACATGGGCGGCATCATTATTTTAGACTTTATCGACATGGATAGAGCAGACGATCGCGACAGAGTTTTCAATACCCTGTCTGATGAACTCAAAAAAGACAAAGCCAAAACCAGTGTGTTGCGCATCTCCGAAATGGGACTAGTGCAAATGACTCGCAAACGCACCGAAGAAAGTTTAGCGCAAAAACTATGCCAACCGTGCCCCTATTGCGAGGGCAAAGGCACAGTTAAAAGCCCCGCTACAGTGGCCTACGAAGTGATTCGCGAGCTCGTGCGAGAGTTTTCCAAATCTAAAGCCGATTCATTTGTGGTAAAAGCTAACCCTCAAATTGCCGACCGATTTCATGAAGAAGACAAAGAATTTATCGACAATTTGCGTGCACAATTCGGCCGTAAAATTGTTGTTATGGCGGCTGCCGATTTTCACATTGAGCAATTTGAAGTCATGCCCTTAAAGCGCGAACTTTAATTTCCGCCAGATTTTTTGCTGTAAATTCTGTTTTCCAATGACCCAAAAACCAGTCGGGTAAAGCTGTTGTATCCAGCACTTTATCGACATGATTTTCTGTCATGGCGCGCAGACAATTTCGCAACTCTCTCACATTTCCACGCTGCCAAGAATATCCCTCAAAAAACTTTTGCACGGTCTTGGTCAATTTGAATGGTCCACCTTCCATGCGAATTGCCAGCGCTTCTGCAATGGGAATAATCTCTTTTGTTCTTTCGCGTAATGGGCTTAAGTCTACCCTAATTTCTATCAAACGTTGGTACAAATCTTCTCTGAATTCCCCGGCCAACACTTTCTGCGAAAGATTTTCATTTGTAGCAGATATAATTCTCACATTTATTTTTCGAGCTAAGGTTTCCCCAATGCGGGTCACTTCTTGATTTTCAATCACTCGTAACAATGCAACTTGAGCGTGCTGACTTAAATGCGAAACTTCATCTAAAAAAATCCAACCGCCATGTGCGACTTCAAATAGACCTACTTTTTCGGACAAAGAGCCTGTAAATGCTCCTTTTTTGTAACCAAATAATTCACTCTCCAAAAGGCTTCCCGCCAATGCGCCGCAATTGACTCGGACAAAAGACTTTCGCCCTTTTATTTCTGCCTCAAAAATATCTGCTACGGCTTCTTTTCCAGTGCCTGTTTCGCCAAAAACATGCACAGCCCGTGCGCTAGAGGCAATAATTTTTGGAACTCTCCGACACAAGCTCTGTAATAAATCTCCCACAAAACCTTTATTTTTTGACTTCTCGGGAACTTTATCAGCGGACTTTTCGAGGGCTTCTATTTGAACCAATTGGGCAGCTCTTTTTAAAACTTCTAAAAATTCAGCGGCATTTAACTCAGATATGTCTATTATCTGATGAGGTCTGAGAGACTTAAATTGGCAAAGTTTTAACAAAGAATGCGAAGCTACAATGATTGCCAATTGCGCTCCAATTTTGCGTACTTCGGCAAAAATATGAAACATATCCTCTGCATTAAAAGCATCGGCATTCACTATTAAATGGGTGACGCTGCCCAGCGTATCTCCATCGAGAAAATCTCTCAAAGCGGCGAAATTTTCAGCATAAATTGGAGATGTTTGGGCCATTGCCGCCAATTGATTAGCGCTTGTAAGAATATTTGCGCCTTCTTGCCATCGCAAAAATGCTAAATTCATAGACATGCCTACTACCTCGTATGGGTTTAACGAGTCGATTAACAACTCTGGCTGCCTATTAGACGACTGATCAATCAAAAATATTGCAGCAAATTTTATTCTATTTAAAAATTGGTACCTTAGACTGCTACTTTTCAGCAAGTGACCTTAAAGCCTGAGCTCTGTGGCTCCAGGTGTTCTTAGTGGCCATGTCTATACTAGCGAATGATAATTGAGGCTGAACCGCCGGATAAAACATAGAGTCGTACCCATGGCCTGCTTCGGGTAACAGCTGCTGCTCTTTATTAGAAATTTCGCCAAAGCAAAATCCAACATGAATGCGCAAATTATGCTGGCGCATATCTATAGATTTAAAACCTAATTTTTGCGACTTCATTTGCTTCACTTGCGAAAGTAACAACTTTTCTTGTTCCGCAAGGTCCGAAACACTAATTTCTGATTCTGAAAACTGTCCCGTTTGTTCACAAACATTTAACTCAAACAAAAAACTTATAAAATAGGCTTCTTTTCGAACTTCTGTGCCATCCAAATCACCCAAAGTTTTACGTAACGCGAGCCTGTTCCGTGAGTCGTCGCGGGGCAATCCGCCATAATAGGCCGAATGTACGCCTGGTTTATCTTGCATTTCTGACACACAAAGACCCGAATCGTCTACTAGAATCCAATTGGGAAAAACACCTTTTTCTGCAAGCAATTTTTTGTTCGCATTAGTGTAATTTACCGCAGCATTTAATTTTACAAATCCATTTGCTAAAAATATATTGTATGGTTCTTCCGGTTCTGCATATGAACTCGCTCCAATTTGTGCATAATCGCGCAGCCCATATATTCTATTTTCCGGTGTGCGCCCCAAGCATTCTACAAACTCTGCTAACTTTCCATTGTTACCAGTGCACACAAAACAATTCATTTCTTACCTACTTAATCTAGCTTAAAGAGCCTTTTGCCCCGAGGCTTTCCAATCTGCCAAAAATACAGCCAAGCCTTTATCGGTCAATGGGTGCTGGTACATTTGCATCAAAAATTTTGCGGGGCTCGTGGCCACATCTGCACCGGCCAAAGCACAGGCTACTAAATGTTGCGGATGTCTTATGCTGGCAGCCAAAACTTGTGTCTTATATCCGTAATTATTATAAATTGTCTTAATATCTTTAATGAGCAACATTCCATCTTGCCCAATATCATCGAGCCTGCCAATAAATGGCGAAATGTATGTGGCACCGCATTTAGCTGCCAACAATGCTTGTCCTGCCTGAAAACAAAGAGTCACATTCGTTTTTACTTTTTCACCAGACAAAACTTTACAGGCTTTTAAACCCTCTGGCGTAAGAGGCAATTTAATAACAATGTTTTCGTGAATTTTGAGCAACTCGCGCGCTTCTTTGAGCATTCCAACGCATTCTGTACTTATGACTTCGGCTGAAATGGGGCCCGGAATAAGCAGCGCTATTTCCTTAATAACCGTTTTAAAGTCTTGACCACTCTTTGCAATAAGAGTGGGATTAGTTGTCACTCCATCGCAAATTCCGAGTTCTGCCATGGCACGCACTTCGCTCAATTCAGCGCTGTCTAAAAATATCTTCATGGGGCATTCGCCTTTATTTTATTTCAGTGAACTTGCCATCATGATACTTCAAGGTCTGAACGGAACCAAAGCTGTAAGACGCCACAAAAATGAACTCACCCCAAATGGCATGAGTTTGCGACGCTGGTTTCAAGCCTTCTAATTCGCCAAAATTCAGAGGGTCTGCTACACCGCGGCCTTCGTTGGTTTGCACCCGAACGACTTCGTTGCCGACGGTTCGCCTTCTCAGTTCGGTGCGTGTCCAAACAGGAACACATTGCGTTCCTGAGTCCAGCGTATAAACTTTTGAAAAATTAGAGCTAATACCATCAATACCAGGAGCCCCAAGAGCCCTCGAATAAAAACCAATATTTAAACTATTCTCTACTACCCTATCTTTCCATGCGCCGCTGTCTGAATTCAATTTCACTGTGGCAGAAGTTTTTTGAGCAGCCCAATTGTCGATTTTCAAAAATTCGCCGTTATAACGATCTGTAGCAACCAAAACTGTGTCAGCATCCAAGCTCTGAGCCGGCTTGCCTGCATAACAACCAGTAGAACCCACGGCACTGGCTACTTCGTAAGAATTAATAAACGAGAATTCTGTTGAAGGTTTATCTGTTACCTTAGCTGTATTGCCTTCTTTATCCATGGCAACAGGCACATACACCGAACTTTTTTTAATGTCTTTAGTAGCCAATAATTTAGGAAAATCGATCATTAAAACTGAAACGCGCCGCAAATCAGCCGTTTCAACTTTCAAAAGTTCTTCTAAAGGTCCGGGCAAAAAAGAAACTCTGTCAGAATAACCACCGGGCCGCGGAAAAGCCAACAATAAATTCTGCGAATTCAAATAAGCTGTAGCACCGTATCCGGGCATATCTACAACTGATTTACTCTCAGCCAAATCGTCGGGCAATACCAATAAAACTTTTGCAATTGCCAAATTAGCGCTAATATGTACCACAAAAACCCTTGATGTGGCTGTTCCTGCATTTATTGTTGCACTCAAATAATACCCCGGTTCTGCACCGGAAAATTCGGGCTTAAAAAAATGCAACTGTCTGATAGATAGCCCTACTGGTGGCGCTACACTAATCGATCTTTCTTTCATATTTTCGGGGTCAGAAATATCGTAAAATCGTATGCCGTAATCGGTACCGGAGTAAGATACCGCTAAGATATTACCATCTGGGCTTGCTGCCATATCCGAACCCATGCGCGGCACTACGAGAGCTTGTTTTTTAGAAAGTGAGCCACCGGTTCCAATGGCAAAACGTAAAATACTTCCTTGCTCGTACTCTGCCGAGAAGGAAGAATTAAGAACATATAAATTATTTTTAGCAGTCGCCATTCCAAATGGACCCGACACTTCTGTGCCAATGGGAGCCAAAGTGGCTTTTCCGCATGCACTAGCCAACATCATAAGCACTAAAAGCAATAATTTCACGTGTAATGCACCTTCTTATTCAACTTCTTCTACTTCTTCGGCTGCTTCGAGTTGAGTCACTGGGGTGTCGTCAAACTCGTTTGGTTTGCAAACAGAAACGACTTTTTCGTTTTCCATAATGCGCATTAAACAAACGCCTTGAGTCAAACGGCCAATCACTTTTACTGAATTAATATTCGTCCGCAAAACGCGACCGGTATTAGTTGTGATCATAACGTCTGCGTTATCGCTCACAGATAACAGTGCCACTACTTTACCGTTGCGTTCGGTGGTGCGAATTGAATTCACGCCTTTTCCGGCTCTCCCGGTGACACGATATTCTTCAAGTTCACTGCGTTTTCCGTAGCCAAATTCGGTGACACACATTATTTTTTCAGTACTCGATGCTACTTCCATAACTACTACAGCATCGCCTTCTTCCAAATTAATACCCGAAACACCGCGCGCGGAACGACCCATGGCACGTACTTCGCTTTCATGAAAACGAATCGCCCTGCCATTTGCAGTAGCCAATATAATTTCGTTTGTGCCTTCGGTGATTCGCACTCCCACAAGGGAATCGCCTTCGTCTAAGGTAACAGCGCGCAATCCACTCACGCGGATATTCGAAAATGCCGATAATTCAGTCTTTTTAACTGTACCCTGTGCAGTGGTCATGAATACAAACGAATTTTCAGAAAATTCTCGCACTGGCAACATTGTCGTAATTACTTCACCAGGCTGCAGTGTTAGAATTTGGGCAATAGATTTACCTCTGCCCGTAGCAGAACCTTCGGGTAATTCAAACACTCTAAAACAATAAACTTTACCCAAATTTGAGAAAAGCATTACATTGTCATGTGTGTGCGCGCGGAATGTTACCTTAACAAAGTCGAGTTCCTTAAGCGCTGCGCCAGTCTTTCCTTTGCCCGCTCTGTGTTGCGAGCGGAATTCATCTTCCATAACGCGCTTAATGTAGCCAGCTTGTGAGAAAGTAATAAACACGTCGCCCGGAGGAATTAAACTTGCCACATCTACATCTGAAGCATCGAAAGATATTTCTGTGCGACGCGCGTCTCCGTGTGCAGCTTTAAGCGCTAAAAATTCTTCGCGACAAATAGCTCTCACGCGGGCGGGTTTTGCCAAAATATCTCTTAAATCAGCAATAGTGAGCAATATTTCACGGTGTTCTGCCATAATTTTATCGCGCTCGAGAGCGGTCAACCGCGCCAAACGAATTTCCAACACAGCATTGGCTTGCCTATCGCTGAATTTAAATTCGGCGACCATTTGCACTCGTGCCACATCTGGGCTTTCTGAAGCTCTAATAAGTTCAATCACACGGTCGATATTATCGACGGCAATTTTTAAACCTTCCAAAATATGTAGTCTGTCTTCGGCTTTACGTAACCTAAAGCTTGTCCGACGCGTGATGACTTCAAAGCGGTGGTCTCTAAAGTGTTCTAGGCCATCTTTTAAGTTAATGAGCTTAGGAATTCCGCGGACAATGCAAACCATATTCACGCCGAATGAATCTTGCAATCGGGTCTTTTTATAAAGATGATTTAAGACCACTTCGCCGTTTTCGCCGCGTTTGATTTCAATCACAACGCGAATTCCTTCTTTATTGGATTCGTCGCGAATGTCAGAAATTCCGGCGATTTCTTCTTGCTTAACCATGTCTGCGATGCGCTCAATGAGCACTGCTTTATTCACTTGGTAAGGCAATTCTGTGACAATGATTTGCTCTCTACCCGTTTTGGTAGTCTCAACTGTCGCTCGTCCGCGCACCACAATGCTTCCACGACCTGTGCGGAATGCATCTTGAATACCTTTAAGTCCACGAATAATACCAGCTGTCGGAAAGTCTGGGCCCTTCACATGCTGCATTAAATCTTCGATAGTTGCCGAGTCATTGTCTAGCAAATAAACTAATGCATCAAGAATTTCGCTTAGGTTATGCGGTGGAATATTAGTGGCCATTCCTACGGCAATACCAGACTGTCCATTCACTAGTAGCTGAGGCAAAACTGTTGGAAGTACGTGGGGTTCGCGTTCAGAGTTGTCGTAGTTTGGTCCAAAATCTACCGTGTCTTCGTCGAGTGACGCCATAAAGTATTCAGAAATCTTTGCCAATCGAACTTCTGTGTAACGCATTGCGGCTGGGCTATCGCCGTCGATACTACCAAAGTTTCCTTGTCCGTCGATGAGCGGATATCGCATAGAAAAATCTTGAGCCAAACGTACAAGTGCATCGTAAACGGCCGTGTCACCATGGGGGTGATACTTACCAAGAACGTCACCAACAATACGAGCCGATTTTTTATAGGGCTTGTTGTGCACGTTATTTTGTTCGTACATTGCAAACAAAACGCGCCGGTGCACGGGTTTCATTCCATCGCGAATATCGGGCAATGCGCGACTGACAATGACGCTCATTGCATAATCTAAATACGCGCTTTTCATTTCTTCATTAATATTAATTGGTATAATATTTTGATTTTGAGTCATATTTTAAAAGCCTCTCATACTCATAAATAAAATTATTTTTCTTACTTAAGAGTCACATTAAAAGTCTAAATTTCGAACGTTCAGTGCATTAAGTTCAATAAACTCTTTGCGGGGTGGAACTTCGTCGCCCATTAACATAGAAAATAAATCGTCAGCCGCTACGGCGTCTTCTATTTCTACACGCAAAAGTTTGCGATTTGACGGATTCATTGTGGTTTCCCACAACTGCTCAGCGTTCATTTCACCCAAACCTTTATAGCGTTGAATGTACGAGCCAGAACGACCTTCTTCGAGAAGGAATCCTGAAAATTCAACCCAAGAATCTATGACTTTAGATTTTTTGTCTTGCGTATAACGCAATGGGAGAGCATGCGCTTGCTCTAACTGAGTGCGCAATTTACGCAATTCAGAAAATTCATTCGATTCTACAAAATCAGAATCGAGTCTGAATTTCTGCGGTTTACCAGCCAATTGAATGCTAATAATTGCAAAATAACGATTGTGCTCTGTGTCAAATTCTACCAAGCTCTGCATATGACCATGTTGCGAAATATAGTCTGACATCTCCGCAATAAAGTTAGTCATTTTCTCTTTGTCAAAAAAGAGAGCCGCATTGAGTTCAACATTTCCAGATAAGAAATCGACCATCAAACCAGAGCGACGACGCGACAAAATATTAAATATGCGGTTGTAACGTTCCACACAAATGAGCATATTATTAACTACATTTGCATCAATAATATTTTCGTTGGAGTCGTAAATAACCGCTTCAGATAAAGCATTTTCGAATAAATATTTTTCGCGCTCTACTTCATCTTTTAAATAGCGCTCTGTTTTGCCTTTTTTGAATCTAAAAAGAGGCGGTTGAGCAATATAAAGATACCCTCGCTCAATAAGTTCACGCATCTGCCTGTAAAAGAATGTCAACAATAATGTTCGAATGTGTGCGCCATCCACGTCCGCATCTGTCATCAGAATTACTTTATGGTAGCGTAATTTACTCACATTAAAATCGTCGCGCCCAATACTTGTGCCAAGTGCTTGCACTAAATTTCGAATTTCTTGGTTGCCAAGCATTTTATCGGCGGAAGCTTTTTCTACATTTAAGATTTTGCCTCGCAAGGGCAATACCGCTTGAATTTTACGATCGCGCCCCTGCTTTGCAGATCCGCCTGCTGAGTCACCTTCCACAATAAACAACTCACAAAGCGCTGGATCGCGCTCTTGGCAGTCTGCAATTTTACCAGGCAGGCCTCCCATATCAAGGGCGCCTTTGCGTCGTGTCAATTCGCGCGCTTTGCGTGCGGCAATGCGCGCTCGTGCAGCATCGACCATTTTTGACACAACTTTTTTAGCGACATCGGGGTTTTCTTGAAAAAATTCTGAAAATTTATCGTTCAATAAACTCTCGACAACTGTGCGCACGCGCGAATTTCCGAGCTTCGATTTTGTCTGGCCTTCAAATTGAGGATCTGGAATTTTTACATGCACTACTGCACATAATCCTTCGCGAATATCGTCACTCGAAAGACCTTCTTTTAAAGAAAGAACATTTTTATCATTTTGTGCAATTACGTTTATAACTCTAGTTAATGCCGCTCTAAATCCTGTGAGGTGTGTGCCACCTTCGGTAGTATTAATATTATTTGCATAGGCGTAAACGGATTCGGTGTATCCGTCGTTCCATTGCAATGCCACTTCTACTTCGCAGTTTTCTTTGTCGGCATGCACATACAGTGGATGCGGATGTATGACTGTTTTACTGCGGTTTAAAAATTCTACAAACGATCTTAAGCCGCCTTCAAATTTAAATTCAACCTGACGATCGTTAATTTCGTCAGACAATTTAATACAGATACCTTTGTTCAAAAAGGCCAATTCTCGTAAGCGTCCGCTTAATATATCGTAGCTGTATTGAGTGGTTTCAAAAATAGTACCATCGGGCCAAAAGGTAGTACGAGTGCCAGTGGTTTCGGTTGTACCGATTACCGCAACTGGCCCTTGAGGTATTCCACACTTGAATTCTTGTAAATGAACTTTGCTATTTTGGCGCACTTCTACACGACAATGACGCGAAAGCGCATTAACAACCGAGGCACCTACTCCGTGGAGTCCACCAGAAACTTTATAAACATTATTGTCGAACTTTCCTCCAGCGTGCAAAACCGTCATAACGACTTCTAGCGCTGAACGACCTTCGGAGTGCATTCCTGTTGGAATACCACGGGCATTGTCAGAAACTGTGACACTGCCATCGACGTGCAAAGTGATGTCAATTGTATTGCCATGACCAGCGAGATATTCATCTATGCTGTTATCTACAAGCTCATAAACGAGATGGTGTAAACCATTAACATTCGTGTCGCCAATGTACATTCCAGGCCGCTTACGAACTGCTTCCAAACCTTCTAAAATCTGAATTTGGCCTGCGCCATAGTCTGGTGATTCAGAAGACAACTCTGTTGACGACGAAAAAAGATTCAATCTGCGATTCAATACCATAAAAATCGACACCTCACCCCTCATGCGCAGAGGGCGCAAAGTTGAACATATATTTCCAAAAAAGGAAATTTAAACCTCTAGAACGTTGTCTGCATCAAAGCAGCGGAAAGCTTATTTCTAACTCAAAATAAAGTGCTCTCATTTCTCAAATCTCTTTCGTGCACAAGACCTCGCCTTCATTGTGGATAACCTGTGGATAACCTTTCAAAAGCGGGTAGGAACTAAAAGATAAAAAACCTCCAAACCTTTTTCACTAGCGCCAGTAATTTTCACAGGGCGATTTGTATTTTCCCAAGAAAATTTAATTTTGCTACCGGACAAAGCATTTAAAATGCCTGTTAAAAGCGTTCCATTGTAATTCACATCAAGTGCCTGTTCTGCGGGCACTTCTAGTGTTATTATTTCTTCGCCTTCTTTGAGTCCTGGGGTAAAACTCTGCACGTCTAGAGTCGGTCCGTCAAATTGTAGCTTTATAATTCGATTTTTATCAGCAAAAAGTAAAACTCGCCTAACACTTTCTGCTAAACTCTTTAAATCTACTTCTATTTCTGTGTTGATTTGATTAGGTATGGCAGATGTATAAGGAGGGTATTTTCCGGCAATACAATTGGAGATCATTGTATAATTAGCTGTTTCTACCGCAAAAAATGCCGTTTCTTGATTCCATTTTAAAGTATATTCTGCTGATGGATTTAAGGAACAAAGTCTGCGCACTTCATCTAGGGCTTTTTTAGGAACCAAAACAGCGCTGGCATCTATTTGTTGAGCAATAAAATCGTCTCGCATTGCTGTCTTTGCCAAACGCATTGCGTCGCTTGCTACAGCGTGGATCACTACGCCGTCTGAGCCATCGGCCCAGATAAGCGCACCATTTGCGTAAAATCGGGTGTCGTCGACCGATACAAAATCGCGAAAGGAATTAACCCAGCGTTCGAGAATTTCGCCTTTGACAACAATACAAGTTCCTGATGCTGGCACTTGAATATCTGAAAGAGTTTGATCTTGAATCAACTGAATTTTTGCCGAACTTCGGCCACACCGCAGCGACATTTTTTGCGAAGATTCCACCTTAAATTTAATTTTTTCTGGTGGCAATTGCTTTACGTATTCAAAAAGTTGTTTGCCAGAAACTTTTATTGAGCCTATGCCTTCGTATTCGGCTTTAAAAATAGTCTTAATAGACAAATTATGACTTACAGCAGACATTTGAACCAAACCATTGCCCTTGAATTCAAGCTGAATCCAGCCCACTTCTCCGTCTGTTTGAGCCGCAGAAACTGCGGTTAAAGCTTCGGCTAAAATATCTCTTGAAATTTCGGCCTGCAAAAATTCGGTGGCAGATGGGGCATCGGCCGATAACATTAAATTTCGGTTTGCAGACCAAGTCATAGTAAGCTCCTCGGCATAAGTTGATACTGGCATGTCTAACCCATCACAGCCTGTCAAACAAGGCTCTGAAGGCCTGTTGAGTTATCCACGTGCTCTTCTTCTTAAAGAAAGAAAAAGAAATTAATTCTTTTTAAAACAGAAGTAGTAGTAGGGGACCCGTTATTTTGTGGATAAGCCCTTTCTCATTTACTTAACTTGTTGAATTTAAACATTTTTTTGCCTGGTTTTGGGGGGTGAAATGGTGTGGACAAGTTGTGGATAACCTGTGGATGAAATGTGGATAGATGGCCTTTTGGTGTGGATAAGTTTGAACCTAAAAATCGTTGGAAAAAACCTGTCCACAGGATATTCACAGGTTGTCCACACAAAAGGGCTTGGTTATCCACAGAGCCTTTGAGCGTTTATTTTGCTGAGGCTTCGTAAGTTCAGCATATTGAATTTTTGGGCTCTCTGTGGATAACCTGTGGATAAGTCGCCCCAGCTTGGGGATAACCCAGTGGATATCTTGTGGATGACGCAAGAGTTCAGTTTTTTTTGATTGTGGATAACTTTATGACTCAAGGCTGGTCTAAATTGAGTCAAGTATTGGGTAAATATTTAATATTTAAAGAGATTTTATGATTAATACGTCAAAACAGACTCAATTTTTGGTAGACGATGAAGGCAATGTAGAGAAAGCTGCGCAATTTCTGGTAGGCGGTGGGCTAGTGGCTTTTCCAACTGAGACTGTTTACGGCCTCGGGGCCCACGCGCTGGACGCAAATGCAGTAACAGAAATTTTTAAGCTGAAGGGCAGACCCTCAACTGACCCGCTTATTGTCCATGTGCTTAATAGTGAAGCGGCAAAAAATCTCTCCCTATTAGATAGCGTGCAAAGTGTTTTGTTTGAGGCCTTGGCACATGCGTTCTGGCCAGGCCCGCTGACATTGGTAGTTCCCGCTGCATCTTGTGTTCCAAGTGTCGTGAGGGCAGGTGGCGAATTTGTGGGGTTAAGGGCACCGGCACACAGCACAGCACGCAAGTTACTTGCAAAAGCAGGAGTGCCTATAGCAGCACCAAGTGCCAATCTTTTTGGGCACGTGAGTCCCACGTTGGCAGCACATGTTTACGATGATTTTCCCAATGCGTCGCTCATTATTATTGATGGTGGCGAGTGCTCTCGAGGCATAGAATCGACTGTTTTAAGACTAGAACACGGCGGCAATATTGTAACAGTATTACGCCCTGGAAGCGTTACTCCCCTTGATATAAAAAATTTATTTAAAAGCAAAAATATAAATTCCGAAATCGCAATATTAAAAAGATACGAAAAATCTACAGAAGCCATACAGGCGGCGCCTGGCCAATTGCTCACACATTATGCACCGCAGCAGCCTTGTTATTTAAGCACTTCAACTACTCTTTTAACCGGGCATTTAAATTGGAATTTGTGCGATCTTAAAAATGTCTTTATTGTCGATTTTCAAAAAAAGGCGCTCAGTTGGAAGCCACATGTGGGTTATTATTGCGATCTGTCAGAGGATGGCAATGGCGAAGTGGCGCAAAATAAATTATTTGCGATTTTGCGAGACTGTGAAAAAAATAGGGATTGCGAAATTATATTGTTGCCAGATTTGTCTGAAAATAGAGACGAAGTGATAGCAGCATTATTCGACCGCATCTACAGAGCAGCATCTGGAAAATTTATTTGATTGTCTTTATTTAAAACTCTCTATTTAAAATTTTATGGCGTATTTTGATCGAGTTTTCGTCTGATTTCGTTAATAGCAGCGCGAGTAGAGGCATCTTTTTCGAGAAGGTCTTTGACCTTTGAAATGGCATGCATGACTGTGGTGTGATCTTTTTTTCCAAACGATTCAGCGATTTCAGTGGTCGCCGAATCGAGCAATTCTTTAGCTAAAAACATAGCCACATGGCGTGGAATAACAAATTTTTGCACCCGCGAAGACGAAGTGAGTTCGTTGAGTCGCACACCATAATATGAAGCTACAGTTTTTTGAATTTGATGCACATCGAGCGCAGAAGTGTGCACCCGCACCATGCGTTTGAGGTGCTCATTTATGGTATCAATTGTAGGAATTTGACCAGTGATTTGACGATGCATATTTAGGTTAACAAGAACGCCTCGAATTTCGCGCACACTTGATTTTACTAAATTAGCGATGTGCATAATGACTTCTTCACTGAGATGAAGATTGAAAGATTTTGCCATGCTATCGATAATTGCTACGCGGTCTTCGAATCCAGGTGGTTCAATGTCAGCAATTAAACCCTGCAAAAATCGACTTTTTAACCGGTCTTCAATATTTGGAATGTCTTTGGGGTATTTGTCACTCGTGATGACAATTTGTTTGCGTTTTTCGTAAAGCTCATTAAATGTATGGAAAAACTCTAGCTGAGTGGCTTCTTTATTTTCTAAAAACTGAATGTCGTCTACTAAAAGAACATCGCACTGACGGTATTTATTTCTAAAAGCTTCAGCCTTGTTATAGCGAATACTCGCTATAAGTTCGTTCATAAAGTCGCCACTAGTGACGTATAAAATATTCCAGTCCGTATGGTGCCGTTGTATTTCGTGTCCTACGGCATGCAAAAGGTGCGTTTTTCCCAGACCGGTTGATCCGAAAATAAAAACTGGATTTGTGAGGTGCCCTGGTTTGCGAGCTACGGCTTCACATGCGGAATAGGCCACTTGGTTGCTTTGCCCTCGCACAAAAGTAGAGAAAGTAAATAAAGGGTCGAGCTTTCGTGCAGGAGAATCAAAATTACCGCGCGATTCAAAATCGTCGGTAATAACCACTGCTGGTGCACTGTGTACCGGTGTATTTTCTGGTTTAACAGTAATATCTGCCCCAGAAGTTATTTTTTCAGTTGGTTTTTTTTCAGAAGTTAAATTGTTTTTTGCTGGAGCAGTGGCATCGTGAGATTCAAACAAAAAGCTTGCTTGCGAAGCCGTGCTTTTTGCGGGAGTCTTTTTTTTGCGAGCAGAAGTCAGCGGTACTGGCTGATTACGAAGAGAAAATTTAATATCGTTTCCCCAGCATTCTTTGGCGACTTCAGCAAGCATATTCTGACTGTGACGCACAAAATATTCACGGCAAAATTCTTCTTTGCACTCAGCAATAAGAATATTACCTTCAATTTTTACTATTTCTAGCGAACGAGTGTATCGTTCTGCTACGTTAGATTCGTATCCTTTTTGGGTAAGACGAATTTTGAGTTTTTCAAAGAACTTTTCAGCGTTTTCTACAGTCGCCATTCCCATTCCCGGTACGATTTTGAATTTTTGGGGGGTCTCGAAGAAGAAGGGGGATTGTGACGGGGGTCGGGCAAGAGGTCAAGGGCCAAAATGAAACGATCGTTGATTTGGTTTTCTATCATATATGGTGAGTTAAATGCACTCGTGGTACTTATTGTAATTGCGAGCCTTTATCTGGATCGGCCTTCGGGAAAGAATTTTTGCGGGGGCATGGGGTTTGAGCCATTGGCATGTAAATCTGTGGCCCTGGTGACGATTTCGGTTTGTCTTGTTATCTCTTTGTTTTTGAGCGTCAAGCGCCTTCAAGTTGCGCGCCGCAGCGAGAAACAACAGGCCAGTCACAAAGAATTTTAGCAATTAGGGAGGGTTTCGCAGATGTCTCAAGAGCTTTACGTCTTGGTACCACTCTTTGCCCTCTGTGGGGCCGGGTTGGGAGTAGGACTCACCCTCCAAACCCGCGACATCGTGTTGCAGCGCGGGCGTCTCTGGGGTCTCCTTTTGAATTACAGCTCGGTTCTGATTTTTGGCGGTCTCTTGTACTCAACAAAAGAACATTGGGGGTGGGTCATTTCAGCCTTTGTGCTGAGCCTCACTTTAAGTTTAGGTTTGCTGGTCCTTGCCAGAAAAAAGCTCTTGCGTTAAACGGCTTGCATTGTTCGATGCAAATGAGTTTTCTTCGGATGCGGCTCTCTACCATTTAGCGGGGAATACTAATGTCCGGCGGCGGAATGATTGAAATTGTAAACTGGTACGACGTTATTGTGTCAAAGTTGTCAGGATTGACTGATCCCGCTGCTGCTCACCATTTTGGTGAGTATTGGGGGCCAGTGGTCGCTACTTTGTGTATGTTTTTAGTTGTCACTCTAGTTGGTTTGGCATCGGGAATGTACAAATTAGATCCTTCAAAAATGACAGACGAGGAACTCCTTCCTGCAAAGAAATTTGGGCTTAAAGCTTTTCTAGAATTGTGCTGGTCGTTGGTCAGTTCCACTCTAGAGTCCATCATTGGCGAAGCGCACTGGCGAAAATTTGCGCCGTTGTTGGGTGGCACATTTTTCTTTATTATTTTCACAAATATCACAGGTCTTGTGCCCGGATTTGCACCACCTACCGAAGCATTAAATATGACTTTAGGAATGGCAATTGTTATATTTCTTGGCTTCAATTATTACGGCCTGAAGTACGGCAAGTTAAATTATATTAAACACTTATGTGGGCCAATAGCACTTATGGCTCCCCTCATGTTTCCTATCGAATTCATCGGTTTATTTGCGCGTCCAGTCTCGTTAAGTTTGCGTTTGTTCGGCAACATTAGCGGAGATCACCTTGTTTTTCAGGTGTTTAGTACACTCGTAGGCAAGGCGCATATGCCATGGTTGCCAATTCCAGGCGCATTATTAGGCTTCGGCTTGCTAGTGGCATGTTTGCAAGCATTTATCTTTATGACTCTTAGTGCAGTGTACATTAAACTGGCGGTTGAAACGGCTCATCACGACGACCACCAATAAAGTGAATTCCAGACAGAAATGTGTGGATGCCTTTTATCAAATGCGAGTGTTTTTTTGAATCCGCCGCGCTCTCGGAATCAATTTTGCACTCGAGTTCATTTGGAGATTCATCCAGAGGATGAGTCATTGAAAGCATTAATAGTGCTTTTAAAGCGGGAAACCGCATAGAATAATCAATTACTATTGAGGTATTCTAAAAATTGGAGCGAGGGTGGTGTTTGTATTATTAAATTGGAGATTTTTATGAAGAATATTGTATCAAAAATCGTTGTTGCTGGTTTGATGTTGGCTTCAATGCCTGCTTTTGCTCAAGAAGCTGGAGTTGCTGCAGGCGGCTTCGCTACATTGGCTGCCGGAATTGCAATCGGCTTTGCGGTTTTGGGCGGAGCTACTGGTCAAGGTCGCGCTGCTGCGGCTGCATTTGAAGGAATTGGACGCAATCCCCAATCCGCTGACAAAATGTTCACTCCTTTGCTTATTGGCCTTGCTCTTATTGAGTTCCAAACCATTATGGCATTCATTATTGCAATCCTTTTGGTTCAAAAATAATCATAAGATTTTGCTTTCCTAAAAGAGTTAAGCCCGGCGGTTGAGCGTTGTGCTTGACTTTTTTTTTGCACTCAGATAGCACAAACCCTCAGTGGAGGGTTAGCTCAGTTGGTAGAGCAAGAGACTCTTAATCTCTTGGTCCCGGGTTCGAGTCCCGGACCCTTCACCAAAAAAAAATTTTTAGGCCCGGCTGCAAAGCTGGGTTTTTTTTTGAAATTCAGACACAAAAGTCTGGGGTTAAAATCTTGTGATGCAACAATACAAAGGCCGGTTTGCGCCCACACCTAGCGGTCAGTTGCATATAGGTTCTCTGATGGCCGCTGTGAGCAGTTATGTCGACGCCCGAGCTCATAAGGGGCAGTGGCTAGTACGCATCGAAGACGTAGATATTCAGCGCGCTGTACCTGGGTCTGCCGCATCCATTTTAAGAACTTTAGAGCGATTTGGTTTGCATTGGGATGGTGAAATTGTCTATCAAAGTCAACGCCAAGACATTTATTCCGAGTGCCTCAATCGCCTTCAAAAGAGTAAATACTTGTTCAAATGTGCCTGCAGTCGAAACGACATCGCAAGTCGAGGCCGGCTTAATTTTTTAAATGAGCATGTGTATCCGGGCACCTGTTATTCAAACTTAAATGCAACAGACTTTAAAAAATACAGTGTTCGTGTGCATTGGCCACAAGAGTGTCAGCACATTGAATTCACCGACCAAATTCAGGGACCAGTAATTCAAAATTTGGCCATCGATAGTGGAGATTTGGTTTTACAGCGTGCCGATAGAGTGTTTTCATATTCTTTTGTTGTTGCAATAGACGATGCCGTGCAGGGAATTACTCATGTCGTGAGGGGTGTCGATTTGTTGCACCAGACCCCAAGGCAGATAGGCATTCAAAAATTGTTAAATTTTTCGCAAGCAAAATATGCACATGTCCCATTGATAGTCGATTCCTCGGGGTTAAAACTTGGAAAACAGACTAGCGCACCAGCTGTTGAAAACGAAAATCCTTCCAAAATTCTATTTAAGGTTCTGAGTTATTTGAAGTTAAATCCGCCATTAGAATTGGAATCGTTTTCGGTGGAAAAACAGTTGCTGTGGGCCATTGAACATTGGAATATTAGAAATTTGGCTGGAATTTCGTCAATTCCTGTTTAGTTTTCTGAATTAAATTCCTGGTCGAGAATGAGTTCTGTAATATTATTTTTTTGCAGAGATTTAATAAATTGTTTGTGATTCCTCACGGGAAGTATTTTTGAACAAACCTCCTTTTTTGAGCATACCCACACTTGAGTCTGCGATTTTGTATGGCGAGGCCGTCCTAAAATGCGGTGATACAAGTTTTCAGCTGTTAAATTTTCGTTTTGCGAGTTTTCCAAGGTTCCCCTGGTCATTAAAAGCATGGAATAGGGTAACGATCGCAGGTCAATTTCAAGTTCTTTTGCAATCATATTCCATTGTGCGCTCTGAAAAATTTCATTTGGCACCGAAGCGTATTGGTGGCACCACTCTTTTTCGAGTTCCGGTTTGAGCAACCCACATGAATTTTGATGCGGGCAGGGCGCCCAAATGTGAAACTCTTTGTGCAATAATGTTCGCAATTGTAAGAGTCGGTGGCTTGCGTCGTGAGTGCCTGCTTCGACACATAAAAGTGCAGATGCGCCACTTAATTTACCTATAAATTCAGGGTATTTAGCCAGGGGCAACTCGCTTAAAACATGACTCATGAGCACGCCTTTATGATTAATATCTGGTGCGATTGATGTGGGCAAAAATTGAATATCGGCGTAAATTTTTTTGAGTTTTTTTGCCGCAAAGGTAGCTGCTCGCAAAGAGCGATCGTAAAGAATTATTTTTAGTGGAAGCGTAAAACTGTGTTCTAGGCAACATTCTAGAAGAGCTTCTGTGGCAACACCAGTGCCGCAACCCCAGTCGACCCATTCTGAGATGTTTGCTGGCAATTCCTGGGTGGTAGAATTCAAATCTTGTGCGATGGAATGAAACGTTTGGTTTGCGAAACCGCAGTTCACAGCTTCAGAAAGTGCCGATTGCCACTTCCACAGAATGCGCCTTGCCAAAGTAGCATCGTAAGCCTCAAGAATATCAGTGCTGCCCCAATAATCGACAGTGCCGGTGCTTTGCTTTGCAAGAAAAGTCTCGCGTAAAGCTCTGAGCTGTGCAAAATGTGATTTTTCTAGTTTGAACATGGTCTCAATTCTTCAATCAAAATTTTTTCAAAGGCCACACAATCATGACAGAGATTTCATTTCAAGAAAAAGCGAACAAATGGTGGACTCCAGAGCGAGAGCTTAAAGTAACAGGCGGAAAGTCGTTGCTATTCAAGCCTGCGCGCGACGCAGAATTGTTGCGTCAAATAGGCATTTTAAATTCAGATGCTTCAATGTCTGCCGATGCTATTCGCAAGTATTTGCAAATTAATCATATGATTGCAATTGTTTTGCCGCAACTGGAGGAACTTAAAAAAAGACATGCCACAGTTCATATTTTAGACTGCGGATGTGGAAATTCTTATTTGACTTTTTTATTAGCGTGGTTGTTCGCTCGAATTTGGAATCACCCTGTGGCAGTGACAGGCGTAGATTCTAACCAGAAACTCATCGATCAGTGTAAAAATCGAGCGACGTTATTAAACTTAAATGAAGTGCTCAGTTTTTACGCCGAAACGGTGCAAGAAGCCGCCACGCGCCTTGCCGGCCAACGCATACACGCCGTGGTTTCGCTGCATGCGTGCGACACAGCAACAGACGATGCTTTGGGTTTAGCTCTTAATTTGCAATCCGATTTAATTTTAGCTGCGCCTTGTTGTCAGGCTGAATTGGCCGCTGCGTGGAAAAATTTGCCCAAAGAAAACCAGAATTCTGCCCTCAAAGTCTTGATACAATCACCCGAATTGCGCCGATCGTCCGCTGCCACATTTACCGATGCACTCAGAGTTTTATTGCTGCGTGGCACGGGTTACGAAGTTACTTCTACTGAATTTGTGCCATCGCAACACACACCTAAAAACCGTTTGCTTGTGGCTGAACGCCGCGGTTTGTATCTCGATTCGGCTCTGTTGGAATATTTAGAATTAAAGAAACTTTTGGGTGCAAAAGCCCTTGCTCTCGAAGATAAACTTCCAGAGAGAATTAAATTGAAATTAGTTCCAGGTTAAAAAATAGTGTCAAAATTTCGGACTGAAAACAATTCATTCTTGAGTAACAAATTGTGATTGTGGAAACTCTTAAGTGAGAAAGTTTTTCTTACAAAAGGGCGGCCCAATGAAATTAAAATCAGCTTCTGTTTATTCTTGTATGTTAGCTCTTACAGCCTTGAACATAGGCGCTTGTAAAGCGCGCACATTTAATAAAACTGGCGACGATGTTCAAAATGTAAAAGACCCCAATCCGAACCAAGAACGGGACGACCCAAATTGGATTTACAATGGCAAATTGCCCATGCTACAAAACCCGAGATTAATATTGTCGTTGCGTGCCCACACGTTGCGCGTGGTAGGTTTTATACCCAGTGGATTCGATGTTTCGCAAATTCCAAGTTACGCTCGTGTAGAGCAGATTTCTGGTAAAAATAGACTCACGGTAGTTTATCCGGTAGCGACAGTAGACAAGAAAAATGTCAAGGATGACGGCACTCATTCTACCAATGTAGAGCCTAAAATTTATGAGGATATTCTGGTGGCACCTTACACTCCATTTGGAGCTGGAGGTCCCGCAAATCAAAGCACCCCTTGGGGTGGATTTCCCTATTTAGAGTACAATCACGATAGAAATATTGCGTTTCACGGACCCATAACCAGCTTTGGTGGGCTTTGGACTTTATTGCGAGGCCCAGTTTCTCACGCTTGTAACCGAATGCAAGGTGAACATGTGGTGGAACTGACCCATTTAATTGGTGTCGATATGACTAAGCCATACCCTGAAAGTAAGGATTTTATTATGGACGTTTCAGTCCGCGTTATTGAAGAAAGCAAATACGACGTTATTGAAGACGGAAATTGGGCAGGAAAAACAGTTGATGTCGATTATCCCGCAGAGCAAGAAGTCATTCTTCCAGAAAAGAATGTAGAGATGTTTAAAACCTGGAATTCGCAGGAACATCCGGAATGGATGTGTGCTTTTAGGCAATCAAGAGCCAATAAAGGCATGCAACAATGTGCAGATTTAGCAGGTAATGGGGGGGAATCTAAAAAACCTCCTACCGATAAAAAACCAAACGCCAAAATTTGTAATGTGAAAGAATTCGCAAATGTTCGCAATTCTTCGTTGAGTGAAAACCCTATTGGCAAAGGAGTACTGGACGAAAAAGTTATTCGCACGGGCAAATTAAAAACTGCTGGTGATGGCAGAGAATTTGAAGAATTGTTCTTTTTGAAAAGCGCAAGTGGCCCTGAAGGGTTTGGATTTGTGTTGCGAACTCTCGTTTGTGACCTTTGAAAAGAATAATAATAACCTCATTTTTTAATTTAATATTAGCCTGTTAAATGGCTGCAAATCATTTTCCCTTGGCAAATGACCGAGAATAGTTTACTAAACAAATATCCCTCGTCGACTAAAAAGAGGATTTTTGGTGAAAAAACTGATCAACGGAATCATTGAATTCAGAAAAAATTTGTTGCCCGCACAGCGCGAAAACTTTGCTCGTTTGGCACTGGGGCAATCGCCCGATGCTTTGTTTATAGGTTGTTCCGACAGCCGTGTGGCCGTGAATGTTTTTGCTTCCACTGACCCAGGCTATTTGTTTGTGGTGCGCAATTTAGGCAATTTGGTACCTTCTTGTGGTAGCGATGGATAATCAACAGCCGATGAATCGGAGGCTGCGGCAATCGAATTTGCTTTAGGCACACTTAATGTTTCCAATATCATAGTTTGCGGACATTCAGAATGTGGCGCCATGCATGCATTGGCCAATGGTCGCGATAAATTAAAAGATAAAAACTTGCGTTCGTGGTTGCGCCATGGCGAAAAAGGCCTTGAAGATTTAAATTCATACCGCGACTTCGGCGATAATTTATCGCGCGCCAATAGGTTGTCGCGATTCAATGTTTTACGCCAGATAGAAAATTTAAAATCTTATCCCATAGTCAAAGATCGTCTCAAAAATGGCAAAGTCCGTTTGCACGGATGGTGGTTTGAATTGTCACAAGCAGACGTTTACGCCTACGAAGATGCCATCGATAAATTTGTATTGTTTGATGATGACGAAGCGGCAAGAATTAATATGCGGCTCAACGAAAACCATCCTTAATTTCATTTTGATTTTCATGTGCTTATGAAATATTTTCCTTGGAGGGAAGAAAAACACTATTATTTTTCCCCGAAAGGTAAAATGTTTCAAAGGCAGCTAGAACTCATCAAGATTATAAAAGAAAAAAGCATATTTTTGTTAGGACCTCGTCAAACAGGCAAGTCGACTCTTCTGCGGCACGCCCTGGGTGATTGTTTGTATTTAGATTTGCTATCTCCGGGGCTTTTCCGGCAGCTGGCATCGCATCCAGAGCAATTCATACACATTGTTGGTGCCTCCCAGATTCCAATTGTCATAGACGAAATTCAGTTATTGCCGGAATTACTCAACGTGGTTCATCAGTTAATTGAGACAGACAAGAATTTTAGATTTGTATTAACAGGCTCCAGTGCACGTAAATTGTAACCGGTCATTCCCGCCCGATAGAATTTGATTTTGGCTCAGTGTAAATTAAAGAAGTTCAATAGCCGCAGGGGAAAGTTCAATAACCGCGTAC
>JAYTOT010000034.1:0-11241 GCA_043747645.1 Pseudomonadota bacterium
GGCATAATCATTTCTTTAATTCCATTGCCCGTTGCAACACCAACAATTGGCAATTGACGCGTCTCGGGCGATTCTCGAAGGTCGCGCAAAAAGATATTCTTAATTTCAATTTTAAGGCGACTTAATACTATTTGCCTAGCTTGCTCTACAGAAGTAGTTTCATAGTGTTTTACCAAATTATGCCGTTGCACAATTTTATCGACCAATGAATTGCTCGTCAGAAAATCTTTGAATCCACCTGCTGCGGCGTGAGGATACAATGTTGTTTTTGCATTGCTCAACATACCGGTCTGGGCAGAAAATGAAGCCACATCAAACCGAGCCATAGACGCCATAAATCGTTTGATAATGCGAGATGCCACTTCGGGTTTTAAATCCTGAACGCGCAATATACTTTCACCCTGCGCATCGGAGTAGGTTATTCTAGATTTGAGCAAATCAACCGCAGCGGAATTGTCGGTCACGCGGTAATAATCTTTGAGTCCTTCTGCCGAAACAATATTTTTAAGCGTTTCGTCGAGAAATAAATACCTTCGCAATATTTCATTTTCTGGTGTCTTCTCTACGGCAACGGATACGGAGCTCAGTGATAATTCTTTTTGAAAGGACACAAATTGCGATTCGGCACTGCGCGTTGCGGCATTTAAAGTTTCGAAAGCAAGATTTTCATCTGCGTCTGTTACCGAAATCGATAAAGCTTGGGTATCTGCCAATGCTGAAGCGGTGCCCTTGGCGTATGCCGTTCCTAAAACCATCTTAAGAGAGCGGTCGAGGCGCTGCATTGCAGCATCCAAGTCCTTTTTATTTGGCTGATTCAGATTCCCGGAAAGGCGCCCAAAGCCTGGCTCTCGCGCTAGTGCTTGAACCATTCGATTTTGGATGAGTTGCAAATCTAGCTTTGCTGCTTGAGCAGGAATAAGTAAAGTTGCTGATACAACTGTTTTTTTGGGGCCCGGCCGCAAAACGGCAAAATAGGCCCCCATGAGACTTAAAAACACAGCAATTAAAATAAAGTAACGGTAGCGAAACAGAATTTGAATCAAATCGACAATATTAATTTCGTCGGAAGCATACGATGCGCTGCCCTCAGCAATAAAATTTGCTTGAGGGTGAGTAGGTGATGGATTCTGCATCCTTAGCCCAATATATGAAATTGTTGATTCGTTGAAACCTAAAATTAGTCTTGACATAAAATTGAATGTTTAGCAAGACTCACATTCCCAGCCGACTGCCTAACCGTTAGAAATACCGCGCAGACACTGAACAAAGTGTTCAGAAAAAAATGTGCAGTGTTACCTTAAGGTTAAACCCGCGAGGCCTATAGAATGGGAATAGTTCGTATTGTTTTTATTGGGAGTTTTGTAACATGCTAGAAAAATTAGACAAACAACATCGGTATCCTTGGCCTGTGATTGAAACAGCCATTCAGTGGTACCAAAAAGAAGAACTCACATACCGTGCAGTTTCTGACAAACTCCAAGGACATGGCATTGGCGTGTCGCACAAAACTATTTTTGAATGGGTTCAGAAATTTGGCGAAACAGTTTCTAAAAAGGCCAAAATGCGCATAGTAAAACTTGGCTGGGGCGTTGAAGAAACTTACGTAAAAGTCAATGGCGACTGGAAATACATGTACCGCGCCATCGATAAAAAAAGTAACACGCTCAATTTAGTTTTTCGTGAGCGTCGCAATTTGAATTCAGCAAAGACTTTCCTCAAAAAGGCTTTGACCGACGCTTGACAAGCATGGGTGACAACTTCACTCTAAGCCCTCGTTACGGTGAACTTAACATCGTGTGAGGGTTTTTTTATGCCATTTTTCTTGTTAGCAATTGTCGCCGGGCTCCCTTTTGTTACTTTATTTAATTCTGCACATGCTGAGTCCACACTCGAAAAAGTAAAGAAGCAAAAAATCTTAATGTGTGGCATTGGCGGTGGCCTCCCTGGATTTTCGAATATAAACTCCAAAGGTCAATACGAAGGCCTCGATGTGGATATTTGTAAAGCTATTGCTGCAGCAGTTGGTGTCGAAGTTCGATTTAAAGAACTCAGCGGCACCACGCGCTTTCCGGCTTTGCAATCGGGTGAAATAGATGTCCTGGTACGCAACACCACATTCACCATGAGCCGCGACACTAAATTAGCATTCGAATCCTGTGGAACGAATTATTATGATGGCCAAGGATTTTTAGTATCAAAAGCTTTAAAAGTGAAAAGCGCCCGCGAACTCAAAGGTGCATCTGTTTGTGTGCAAGCAGGAACAACCACTGAAATGAATTTAAACGATTGGTTTAAAACCTATGGTATTAAATTTAAAGCTGTGGTTTTTGAAAAATTTGAAGACGCAAACAAGGCCTATGCAGCGGGAAGATGCGATGCTTACTCGACCGATGCTTCAGGTTTAGCCGCGGTACGTGCTGGTCTTAAAAACCCGACCGAACACATTATTTTACCCGAAATAATTTCTAAAGAACCCTTAGGGCCCCTAGTTCGCCAAGACGATGCTGCCTGGGGCGATATTGTGCGCTGGACTTTGAATGCGCTTATTACTGCAGAAGAAAAAGGCATCACCCAAGCTAACGTAACAGGCCAAAGTAACAATACGGATCCCGAAGTGGGTCGCCTCTTGGGTTTTACAGGTACCTTAGGTGCCGATGCAGGCCTGACCAAAGACTGGGCGGTAAAAGCAATAGCAGCAGTAGGCAATTATTCTGAGATTTTCGAGCGGAATTTAGGTCCTAAAACCCCTTTAAAAATAGAACGCGGACTTAATGCACTTTGGAATAAAGGCGGACTTATTTACTCGCCTCCTTTTAACTAAACATGCTGGCATTTTTAGATCTTAAAAATTCAAGAAAACTAAAAGCCAGACTTATTGAGTTTGGTTTTCTATTTGTTTTAATTGCATTTTTTTATTACCTTGCTAACAATATTAAAACCAACATTAACACACGACATATCTCTACAGGTTTTGCATTTTTGAATTCTAATGCGGGTTTCCCAATTGCCGAAACCCCAGTGTTACCTTCCGGACTTTGGGAGTCGGGCTCGCTTTTTCACGAGTACGAAACAGGTTCAAGCACTTATTTTACGGCTCTATCAACCGGTCTTGCGAATACTATAAAGGCTTGCTTTGCAGCATTTTTTATAGCAGGCACTTTAGGAATTGTATTGGGACTTTTGCAATGGCGTGGTTCAAATTCCATTCGAAAATTAATTGCATTTTTATTTGGAATTTTGCGATCAGCACCCCTCGTATTGCAACTTATTTTTTGCTACATGGTTATTTTAAAAATTCTTCCTCAGGTTTCTGATGGTTTGGTTTGGTTTAATTCTATTTATTTAAACAACCGCGGATTCTTTTTTCCGTTTTGGGTAAATGGAAATATCGAAGTGCCGACACTCACATTTGGTGGAAGAAATATAACCGGCGGGTATTCTTTTAGCCCAGAATTCTTGGCACTTTCGTTCTCCCTTGGGATGTATTCGTCTACATATATTGCCGATATTGTGTGTTCATCATTAAAAAGTGTTGCCAAAGGTCAAAACGAAGCAGCTCTTGCGTTAGGTCTCTCAAAACAACAGTCACTTCGGTACATTCTTGCACCTCAAGCACTTACAATGGCCAGGCCCAATTTTATCAATCAAGCCGTGAGCCTTGTTAAAAATAGCGCTTTAGGTGTCTCTATTGGATATCCTGAACTTATGAGTGTAGGCGGCACTACTATGAATCAATCGGGGCAAGCCCTCGAAATTGTCATTATTTGGATGAGCTCCTATTTGCTGATCAACTTATTGCTCAGTGCTATTAATTTTTTATTTTCAAAGAAAGCATATGGCCCAATTGAAAAATAAGAGCAAAACAAATCAATTTAATACTACGACTGAAAAATCGAGATTTTTAATTGTTAAATCTCTAATTTTTGTAACCTTAGTTTTTTTGATGCTCCCAATCTTTAAATGGACTTTCACAAATGCTTCTTGGTGGAGTTTAAGTTCAGAATCATGCCACAATACAGTGACAGACGTTAAAATTACCGGAGCATGCTGGCCCGTTGTGTGGGCCCATGCAAATTTATTATTGACCGGAAGGTACCCTGAATCACAAATTTGGCGCCCTCTTATTGCGATGATTTTGCCACTGACGCCTCTGCTTATTTCACTTTTATTTAATTCATATTCAAGCAAAGAGAAAATCAGTCAAAATATTCGAAAATATTTAAGATTTAACTTTTTGACAATTTACTCAATCACTTTAATATTCCTCATTTTTAGTGTTTTATTACTCGACGGCGCCTTATTCAATTTAAATATTATTCCAAGCCCCGACTGGGGTGGCTTTTCTTTGACCCTTTTATTGAGTACCGCAGGCGTTATTTTAGCGCTCCCACTAGCATTGGGAATTGCACTCATTCGCGTGAGCTCATATCAGATACTCAATAAAATATTTCATGCCTTTGTATTGCTTGTGCGCGGTGTGCCTTTGGTGAGCTTGCTTTTTATTGGTCAATATTTATTGCCCTTTGCTTTGCCATCGGGTGCTGCAATTCCAAACGCCCTTTTTAGAGCAGGCATAATTATTTGTGTTTTTCAGGCAGCATCACTTTCAGAAGTTTTACGCAGCGGTTTTTTGGCTATACCTCAATCTCAATGGGAAGGGGCATTTGCCTTAGGAATGTCTCGGTTTCAAAGCCTAAAATTTATTATTTTACCGCAAGTTTTGCAGCTCATTCGAGTTCCGCTCATCAATTCATTTATAGGACTGGTAAAAGACACTGCCTTAATCACACTCATAGGAATTAACGATCTGTTGGGTATTGCGCGTCTTATTTCGACTCAACCACAATGGCTTGGTTGGGATTTAGAACCTCTTATAGCAGCTGCAATGCTCTATGGCACAGTGGTTTATTTTTTAAATCGAATTTCAAAAACTCTCGATACTTCTAACAATAAGTTGCCACATCTGTTGCCGGAGCAAATGCCGTGAAATCTGAAACTCACGAAAGTCAAAATTCAATCGTTAAAGTAAATGCCATATCGAGAGCTTTTGGAGCCTTTAATGCACTAGATAATATTTCGTTAAATATTAACAAAGGCGAACAAGTTGTCATTTGTGGTCCGTCTGGCTCTGGAAAATCTACGCTCGTTCGAACATTAAATGGACTTGAAACAATTGATAGCGGCTCTATTGAAATTAATGGCATTACCCTAGAAAACAAAGAAAATATTCTGAATGAAATTCGACTTCACGTTGGCATGGTTTTTCAATCGTTCAATTTGTTTCCCCATTTAAATATTCTTGAAAATCTTATTTTAGCGCCTATGAAAGTTAAAAAAATTACCCGCAAAGAAGCGGAAGAAATTGCCTACAATTTACTAAAACGCGTGCACATTACAGAACAAGCACTCAAATATCCCGCAAGTTTATCTGGCGGACAACAACAACGGGTGGCAATTGCCAGAGCCCTTGCCATGGCTCCCGAAATTCTGCTATTTGACGAACCCACTTCGGCATTGGACCCAGAAATGGTGGGCGAAGTTTTAGAAGTCATTAAAGAGCTTGCCCAGAGCGGACAAACTCTTATTTGTGTGACCCATGAAATGAATTTTGCGCGGGCCGTAGCCTCGCGCATTATTTTTATGGAAAAAGGAAAAATTTATTCCGATCAAAAGCCAGATTCTTTTTTTGACGAAGAAAACGACCCACGCATCAAGGCTTTTCTAGGGCGCATCAATCATTAAAAATTATTGAATTGCAATTGCTGAGAGAGTATTTGAAGTCTTTGGAAACAGATCCAACGACGATGTCACCATTTTACGAATAGCAACAAGCTGATTCAAACTGCAATTTGCCAAGGTTTGCGACAAGGATTCCAATTCATGGGCGTGTTCTTGCTGTTCTGCAAGAACTTGTTCGTCTACAGGCAAAGACGCAAAATCTTTAGGCATAGGTGGTGCCAGCAAACGCGAAAGCGTCACACCCAATGATGCGCCCAACGAAAGTGCAGTTTCTAGACTTGGATTGGCCTTGCTGTGCTCAATGTGAATGAGCGCAATACGACTTATTCCAGCTTTATTAGCGAGTTCTTGCTGAGTCCAGCTGCGCTCAGTGCGCATACGGCGGATGTTGGTACCGATGTGGGTTAAATTCTTAGTCATTGGAACTCCTCAAACTGACTTGCTAAAAATGAGCAAGAGTTAATTCTTACTTTTTGACAAGAATCAGCTTCCCACGAGCCAGAGCGCCAGTCAAGTGAAAGCTACCATTTGCAGAAATTTTAAGGTATTCCTGTTGGCAAAGTCCTTGCTTACATTCCTATCATGGAGTGAAATCCTCCCAAATCTGTTGTTGATGCTGTTGTAATATGCTGATTTTCCTGAGGAGCTTTTGATATGGTAGATTTTTTTTCGACAAAGGTGTCTGTTTTTTTGACACTCCTGGTTTGTGCTCCTGGTTTTGTAGCCTGCGTGTCGCAAACAAGTTCAGAAAATGAGCTCAGATCAAATTCTGACAACGAAACAGGAACAAACAACGCAAACTGCCCTCCTGCTCGGAGTCTTTTTTCAACCAAATGCAATGCAAATAATAGCCATAGTAATAATTCGCAAAACAATAATGCAAAGGGAGAACGGTTGAGACTATTAGTGCCAGCCAGCTTGCGCAGTGCCAATCGAAATCTTCAAGACGATGTTAATAATGTGATTCGCAATCATTCCGACGAAATTATGCAATGCTGGACTTCTATGGGCCGCGCCAGATTTAAAGGAACAGAAAAAGTAACAGCAGAATTTTACATTCAACCCAACGGAAAAGTTGCCAACACTCAAATTAAGAGCGACATTTCAGATTCGAGCAGTAAGACTCTTAAATGCATAGACAATCGCATACTCACTTGGAAATTTCCAAAAAGAGAAAACGAACGAGGCGATTTGGTGGTGAGTCACGTTTTTAAATTTTCATATCGTTAAAAAATTTAGTATATGTGTCCTGCACCATTGACCAATGCAAAGGACACTTTATAAAATGACTCATTCTAAAAGCGACTTAGGCTCTCCTACTTGGAACAACGAAACAGAATACAAATCCATCGCTTCGCCAGAATATAAAAACGATTTTCTGGTCGTTTCTCAAAATATTAAATTGATTCATGAATTGTCATCGACATTAAAAGAACTTATTCCAAAAGCTGAAAATTTAACTGTGTCCGAAACTCCACTCAAACAATTGCGCGAAATTTCTAATATTTACTGGCAGGGTCACACACTCATATACAACTTAAACACTTTCATTTCGTGCCTTTTGAGCAACGATGGTGAAAATGCAGAAGCGCGTCAAGAACAAAGTAAAGCAAAAAATTTGTCGTCACAATTTACTCAAGCGACACAGGCATTTTTCTTGATGATGATGCGCTTACCCGAAAATATTATTAATGAATATTTAGCCGGCGCCAACAACCACGAAAAATTCTTTTTTGAAGACAAGCGCAAATTGCGCGACACTTTGCTTTCACTTGACGAAGAAAATTTAATTACAGCACTTTCTACAGATGGAATCAGTGCTTGGGGCACACTTTACACTAATATTACTTCGTCCGTACGCGTGAATACTTTACTGGAAAATGGCGAAACACAATCCATCGGCCTTGCTACGGCAGCAGGATTGCTAAAAAGCAGTGATGCAAAGGTGCGCGAAAATGCTTGGAAAAACACAAATAATGCATGGACTTTGCAAGAAGAATCGTGCAGTTCCGTAATAAATGCACTAGCGGGCTGGCGTCTTGAAATTTACAAAAAACGTTCACACACAAGAGCTTTAAATTTTATTGACGCTCCATTGCATCAAAATAGAATAGACTCTGCTACTTTAACTACCATGATGAGCGCCATTGAGAGGCACAAAGAGGTGGCCCAAAGAGCACTCAAGCTCCAAGCCCGCGCCCTCAAAAAAGAAACATTAGCTCCGTGGGATTTGTTTGCGCCATCACCCTTTGTGCAAGCAGAAAAAAATAAAATGCCTTTTGCAGATGCCCTGAAATTGATAAAAAAAGCATTTTCTCGTGTTAACCCAGAAATGGGTCATTTTGTAGACATGATGGCCGAAAATCAATGGATTGAAGCCACCCAAGCTCAATCAAAACGAACAGGTGCTTACTGCACCGAATTTGCAAAATCTCGCACGCCCAGAGTTTATATGAGCTACGATGGTTCAAGTTCTTCTGTTGGTACCTTAGCTCACGAGCTGGGGCACGCTTTTCACGCCTGGGTCATGCGCGATATGCCCTATTCCCAATCGAGTTACCCCATGACCTTAGCAGAAACAGCCAGTATTTTTGCCGAATGCGTACTTGCCGATGAACTGGCATCGAGTGCAACTTCTGCAAACGATTCGCTCTCTGCTGGATTCGAAAATGCTGGTGATGCAGGAGCTTTTTTGCTAAATATACCTGCGCGATTTATGTTTGAATCAAATGTTTATCAAAAGCGAGTTTCTGGTACTTTATCGCCAAAAGATTTTAAAACGTTGATGACCGATGCCTGGACTTCTTGGTATGGCAATTCTCTTTCAGAAATGGACCCCATGTTTTGGTGCAGCAAGCTGCATTTTCACATCTCTGGCTTGAGTTTTTACAATTTCCCTTATTCCTTTGGTTATTTGTTTTCCCATGGCGTGTACGCTCTAAGCCGCACTCAAGGTTCGAGTTTTTATAAAAACTATGTCTCTTTATTGCGCGATACAGGCTCTATGAATTCTGAACAACTCGCCTTAAAACACTTGGGAGTTGATTTGCGCAAACCCGACTTTTGGAATGCAAGTTTGGCCATCGTCAAAGAAAAAATCGACAGTTTTGAAAAACACCTCAATGCCAATGTAAAATAAATCCCGATATTAGCGACGAATCTGTATTCCATGGCGCTGGGTCAATCTCGTAAATAATTTTCTCTAAATTCACTTATAATCAGGCTCTTTGCAGTCTATTGAAAAGAGACGTTTAAACGTGTCCGGCTGTTTTGCATCCAGTATATTCAGTTCCTTTAAGCGCTTGATCAGAAAATCAGTTCTGTCACTTAAAGCCTCTAGCCGCTTAGAGGTCTGTTCGGTTCTCTCATGTTTAGCATCTGATTCAGAAACATAATCGCGTAATATTTTAGCTGCACATATCATATCTTCCACGTAAAAAATTGGCATATCCTTCATTTTTGAAATCGCATTCTCTTTCCCTATATCTGTAGCGCATTCCATCTTTCCATTTTCGCCAAAGATTACCTAGGAAGGCGGGTTCGGCTTAGGAGCTTTGGGATTCGGGTTACCGACATATACCGAACCCGGCGTTAACAAATAGCGAACTTTGTTCTCTGATAATTCATCCATTTGCGCTTTCCAATCTTTCCTTTTTAACACTGGATCTTTAGATAATGCTGCATCTAGAATATATATTTCATTTGTTTCTGGATTCACAATTGCTGGAGCGACGTGGTAGATTCATGAAGTTTTATTATCAAATTTAAGCTTTTTTTCACTATTGCATGCACCTATATATTGCTGATTTGAAGCAATTCCCTGCAAAGCCAATTCTACAGACACAAACAATGCACGCGCGTAGCAGCCGTCTGCAGTATAATAATATGGCAGATAGTCTCTTGTAGCATTGGCGATACGAGATGCTTTTTCTAGAGTTTCTGAAAACGAATTTGCATTCTCGAATGCAGGACTGTTTGACGACTGCGACTTTGAAGCAGGTTTAATTTGTTTTTTTGTGCACAAAATGACTACCCTAGATAGACCTAAAATATAAATATATCTCCGCATTAATTTCATCGAATGCCTTTTGCATAGAAAGTTTCACTATGAGTGGTCCATTTTTTCATAATTCGAAATATTTTCATTTTAAATATTTGATCGAATATCTGCCAGGCCCAATTCGTCAAGCTTGTGGCGAAATGAGTCTCAACTTGCCTTCGTCTAGCAAAAAAGCTCCTGAATGCCCAATTTCCAAGGGAAAATTTCGATTCCATCAGATGTTATTCTGGGTAAAATTTCGTTGCACAATAATATGCGACGAGCATCTGGAAAATCTTTATGGCACGATTTTAACGAGCGCAGGCTTTCGTTGTCTAGTGATTTAGAAGATTTAATTTCGATTAAAAAACGCACACGTCCGGCTTTTTCAAGAATAAGGTTTATCTCTAATCCGTCAGAAGTTTGCAAATAACTCATGCGGCTTTGGCTCTCGTGATAAGCATGCAGCCGGTAATTTTCTGCAATTAAAAATGCTTCGAACATTTCACCAAAGTAGGATGTTTTTTCGTTGATTTTAACATCTAAATTTTCTCCCAAAGTGCGCTGAATTCCCAAATCAGAAAAATAAAACTTTGGTGAAACTTTTTGCCTCTTGCGAACACATGTTTGATACGAGTTTAAAAAAAATCCGAGCAGTGTGTCTTCTAAAATCGAAAAGTAACGTTCTACGCTTTTAGAATCTACCCCTGCGTCGCGGCCAATTTTTGAATAATTCAGTGGAAGAGCATGAGAATGGACAGCTACGGGCAAGAATTTTCGGAAAGGTTCCACATTGCGCACCAGCTGTTCAACTTGAATTTCTTCTTTTAAATAAGTTTAGCAATAGCTGATTAAAAAGCGAACAGCATCTTGAGGATCAGAATATTGAATGACTTTACGGAGCGTTCCCAAAGACAATGCCTTTTCTAAATCGAAATCATCTTTTAATTCAATCTGACACAAAGGAAACAATCGAAAACTAAATGCTCTGCCAGCCAGTAAATTTGCCTGTCCATGCCTCAGTTTACGAGCACTTGAGCCCGTTAATGCGAATTTTACGCCTTCTGTTTCAACAATAGAGTGCACCAAATCTAAAAGCTTTGGGAGCTTCTACACTTCTTCGATAACGATTCATTCTGCCTGCGATTTTTTCCAGACTTCGCACATGCGAGAAGGTTCATTCATGAGCATAGATTCGGTTTCGGGAATCAAAAGGTCGAACCAAATAGAATTGGTTTCATTAAAAAGTGTGCGTAAAAGCGCAGATTTACCAGTCCCTCTGGCGCCAAAGAGAAAAAACTGTTTGATTTTGAAACCTTAATGATTCTCTGGAGCATGTGTCTGAATTACCCTCTGTTTTAGACACGATACACAGGCAACCGTGAAAGTTCATTACTTGAGGAGGGATGCAAATAATTTCTCAACACCTTTGCATTTTTACCAGCAATTTATTTTTACCGGCT
>JAYTOT010000035.1:0-2063 GCA_043747645.1 Pseudomonadota bacterium
CCTTTTGCTAACAATAATTCCGCCAGATACGCGCCATCTTGCCCCGTGATTCCAGTGATGAGTGCTACTTTTGGATTCATGCTTGAGCCTTTCAACAGGCGCGGCAGTTTAAAATTTGTGGCATTTTAAAGGAGCTTGAGGCAAAAATCTAGGGTGGGGTGGAGATTTGGGATTGGGTGCGGGTGAGGTGAGTGGTGAAGCGATGGAAGGCGATGAGGAGGCGATGAGGAGGCGATGGGAAATGCCGGCGGTGAGGGGATGAGCGCGAAATTGGAAATAAATTAGGACAAAATTATCGGTGAATATACGAAAGATTGTGTTTAATTGTGTGAGTCTGCAATGTTTTGAAGACTTATTTCGATGTGTGGATTTCACTCTTAAGTCGGGTATACTAGTTTAACAAGTGAGACTTCTAGCGAATTCGAATTTGCCTTTTGAACACCCGATACCACAACCTCGCATCCTGAATTAAATGCATCAAGCACCGCTTCTTCTTGTGAAATAGTAAAATTGCAACGTATTTCTTTTAAATTAATATGACCCGAATTTGTAATATTTCTTAACTCAAAACTCTGAGCCTGACGATCGCACTCCATTATTTTTCCTGTAAATTCTACCATTTCATCTACCTTTTTTGTCCTGCTATTCACATATGATCTGAGAATTTTATAATCTGCAGAAGTTAAAATCAACTCTTTATCCGATGAAATCATGGTTCCAGAAAGTTCAATAGCACTGCATTGATTCTTTGAAGAAGGAGCAAACTCTTTGAATGCTGCACATATTGCAAATGCATCTTCTTCAGAATCAACAATACAAACAGAGTTTTTTACAAAATCAGCTTCACCAGAATACCTGCTATTGAGCAATGAAACACCCTTTAAAAAGAGGCTTTTAATTTCAGAATAAATTTCACTTTGCGCTGCATCTGTTGGGAAGCCAAATCTGAATGATACCTCAAAACTTCGAAACGCAAATTTTTGTGCTACCGGGTTTTGAAGCTCTTTCCATAGTTTTGATTCTGTGGATATTTTTTGCTTTGCCCTCTCTGCAAGCACAAGAATGCCGCTTTTTACTCGACTGAACGCATCATTAAGCAGACTTCCACTTATGGAACCAGGAATAGCTTCAGCAGAAATAATTCTAATGGAAAGTTCCGGTTGCAATTCGGAATAAAGCATTGCCCCTTGAACCGGCTTCCGATTTAACGGAATATCTTTTAAGCTTGATAAAACACTGCTTTTGACAACAAAATTTTCGGCACTAACGTCGACTACATTTAAACGAGGCTGATTTAATGCTTCATACAATGTTAAGATGCCATATTTAAGCTCCTGAATACGTTCTACTGAACAATCTACGACCAAAAAACGACGCGAATGCGAACTCTCATCAGATTGCACCGCCAGCATTTGAATTCCGTATTTATCAATTGTAGTAAATACTCTGGGACCTTCAAATTCATATAAAATATCGATAGGGGCTATGATCTCTGCGCTTAAGAATGATCCGCTATTGCTCGCATTTGTATTTTTTAATTCATACATTTTTGTAATCTACTTCATCATGTATTTTAAATTTCTTGTGGCGAATTATGTTCTCATACGGCCACCAAGTAGAATGAGTGGGCACTTTTCCATTTGTCAATGCAAGCATGCCATCTTCATCACTTAAGTTGCCTATTGAAATATATTCGCCCAAAAACGGCAAAATATCACGTTGATGCATTGCATCTTTTGCATTTCTCATGACAGAAAGACCTCGCCGGAGACATTGGCAAGCATTTTTCATTTTGCCAAGTTCATGATGCGTTAAAAAATCGGTGCTACTTAGAACGTTATTTTTCGTAATTCTGAATACTTCCCCATTTGCGGCAGATGCTTCAGGAAAAGGGCAATCAGCCGGAAAATCTGTTGAAAAACCTACACCCACTCTACACTCCCATTTCGAATCAGCAGCGCAATAAACACTCAATATTAAAGACGCAGATATTCCTCTTAATGCAACGCTAGATATTGCAATAATTTAAATGAAACTGCCCATGCGGCAAGTGCGGGTCTTGG
>JAYTOT010000036.1:0-4302 GCA_043747645.1 Pseudomonadota bacterium
AAATCGATTCGCGAATCGCAAGACAATAAAAAGTTTTACAATCCAGGAAACATCAAGCAGCAAATTCATTTTATAGTAGGTCATTTCGATTTTATAATGGTTGGAGCAGCAAATTTGGGTGTTGATAGCAAGTTTTATACGAGGCTCAATGGCTCAGGTCATTATCCACATATAGAGCAACCTCTTGAGTTTTTAAAAATACTATCTTTATTTATTTGATGTCACGAGTTTTTAGGCAGCCGGTGCGAGTGACGTTTGGATTTTTGGCAATTCAATTATATTCGCCATAGCCATCGACATGTGATAGGCCATTTCAAATTCCCAAAAGAAATTCTGCAAATTTACCACTCCGATTGCTATGATACTTACAATAAATAGCGTGAGGATCTTTTTTTTTTCCTTTGCATAACGTTCGCATATATGTTTTTGATTCAAGCAATTTTTCGTTATATTTTATTACATTGAAAATGTTCTTCATCTGCGAGAATATTTTCTTTTGTAAGAATGAGAGATTTCACAACATCAACTAATGGAAGTAATACCAATCGCAGAGAATAAAGTCGGGTAAGGCTCGAGGAGTCGAGCCGAACGACGTGTGCAGATAAGCACACAAGTGAGCTAGTCGACGATGCAACGCAACAGGAGTTATTTTGTACGATTGGTATAAAAAGTATGAATTTTAATGACTCAACGGAAGGTGTAATTAAGATTGTCATAACTTATTTTACAATATAATTTGGGATGAGGCATATTAATTTTTAATCGATTAGTATTTTCTAAGCATTTTTGAAAACAGAGAACACCGCACTGGAGATCCTGCTTTTTGAGTGAATCGGTCATTTCAAAGAGCGGTATTTAATGAGAACATTGGTCTTAAATTCTCGGCGCCAACAATTTTGCTTGACAGTGATAGGAAAAAAAACGATGGGTAAGGAGACTTGATTTTAATATTTCCGACGCTCGATTGAGCCAAGTTATCCTTGCCGGTGCTGCTTTATCGAACAAGGACTTAGATAAACTTCTTTTTAGGCTTACAGAACATGCTCAAACTTTTGCTCCAGTTCCTTCAAATATCTACGAATTCTCCATTTGAAGCCTTCGCTCCACTTTATGACAAACTCTTTTATTTTCCTGGGGATAACACAGACTTTCTAGCTCCGGATGCCGACATATCCAATGTTGAAAAGAGCTTGTTGCTTGGCTCTCAAGGTGAAATAATTAGCGTCTGGCATTTGAAGACCAAAAACCCAAAAGGGCGGGTCATACATTGCCACGGTAGTGGGTTCAATATATCATCTCATTACCCTCACGTAAGCTGGTTGCCTGAGTATGGATATGAAGTCTTAATGTTTGATTATCCAGGCTACGGTGATTCCAAAGGAATTCCAGATCGCACATCTACGGTAGCGGCTGCTCAAGAAGTTATATCTCATTTTTGCTCAAACGCTCCCGTTGGATTGCCTGTATTTGTTTTGGGCCAAAGTCTTGGAGGTAATATTGCAGCTGTTGCACTTACTGAATTATCGGCATTGGAGAGAATCAAGGGCGTAATTCTTGATAGCATGTATTCATCGTTCAAAGTTCTTGGAGCCCTTAAAATACAAAGAAAGTATTTAAACAATGGAACTTTAGCAGAGCGTTTTGCTTCTAGCCTGATCGGTTCGCTTATCAGCAACACAAATTCTCCACTGTCGCGTGCAGAAAAATTAACGCTCCCTGCGCTGATACTGCATTCTCGCAATGACAATATTGTCCCTTACCAAGAGTCTTTAAATTTTTACAACCGAATGACGAGCGCGGACGTTGAGTTTTGGTCACATCTAAATTCGGGTCATACAGATGTTTTACAAAATAATCTCGATGGTTATCGCGAGAAAGTAATTTCTTGGATGGATCTGAGAGCTTCGAGGGATACGAAATGAAATTTGCGAGATATTTTTTGGTCATTTGCGGATTGTTTTATTGGAGATCTATTGCTAAATCCAATAATCATCCTAAGCTTAAACCTCGTATCGCCGTAATTCTTCCTGTTGATGAAAGCAATTTCAATGCGGTAGGAAATGTTTTGAATTGCATGGTGAAAGCAGTGTTCGATGTTTGGCGTCAGACGGGATATGAATTTGAAGCCGAGTTTTTTAATGATCGTCGAGATACCATGCAAGCAGCTTCAATTGCAGAAGAAATTGCAAGGAAGCATTTTGACGTCGCGATAGGCACAACGCTTTCCTCGCAAGCATTAATTGTTTCAAGAATTCTCGATAAAAATGAGGTGCCATTTATTACTCCGTTGGCTACGCACCCCGACATTGTTCAGGGTAAAAAATTCTCAATGCGCTTGCCTTTCAACGATGAACTTCAGGGCAGATTGTTGGCTCATTACACTCACTCGCTTCTTCCGAACGTCAAGAAAGTTCTTGTTATCGAAAATGCGTCTCTTCCATATTCGACTTTTTTAAGTCATAAATACGAAGCTCAAATAAAGCTTTTGGTGCCTGAAATTATTGTTTCTAAATTGAAATACATCGACGGACAATTTAGCAAAGAAGATGTCGTCAAAGCATATTCTGATAGTCAAGCGGACGCAGTATTTGTTCCACTTTATTCGCTAGATGTTGCTGGTTCTTATTCTGCATTGGCTTCAGTGATTAAGAAAAATACACTACTTTTGAGCAGCGATGGGGTGGGAGCGAGCGGCAAGCTCTACAATGCAATGGGGCCTGAAAATAAGTTTCTTAAATTTGATTTTGTGCAGCACAATCCGAAAGATTTTTCAGGGCCATATGCCAAAAAATTTCGAGCTTTGCACTTAGAAAAATGCAGCAAGTATGATTTGACGATGAATTCGGCTTCTGGTTTTGATTTGGCAGACTCAACTCTTACAGCTCTTTTTTCAAAGGGATATAGGTCAAATGCGGCCTCTTTCAAGAAAGTCTATATGGCATTAGCTTATGACGGCACGTTAGGTAAATTGCAGTTTGGCAAAGACGGTGAGCCTGAAAAGCCAATCCATATTTACACCATTCAAAACCGCTCGGTCATTTACAAAGATAGTTTGAAATGACAAAAATAGATCGTGGAGAGATTCATAAACTAATTGCACTTCCAGTAGTTGCTTTAGCTGTGGCATTTCTAACTTTTTTTTTGGGTTATCTTTTATTTCGGAACGCTGAAGCTAAAAACAAAATGGCTGAAAATTTTCAGTCCGAAATTAAAAGTATAATGGGGTATTTTGCGCAGGAAATATATCTTGGCCAAACAGATGCCTATCAGCTAAGGGTTCGAAGTCTGAACCAATCATTCCAAAAAAGATTCGTATCTGCAGATATTTGTATCGACCTTGTGAATTCTGATGGAGTGGTTTTCAAAGGTATTTCAAAATGCAACCGGCAAGAAATAAACGCTTTCCAATCCTTTCCTATTGGCGTTGGCTCTAATGATATAGCAACCTTAAGAGTGCACCTGGTTCAGAGAATTTTTGATTCTTCTCTCGCTTTGGGCATTATGCTCCCTCTAACAGGAGCTTTGCTAATTGCGTTTGCTTTTCAAGTCCTTCTTGTTAAAAAAATCTTCGGTTCAATTGTGGAGCCATTTCTTCTGCAGCTCGCCGATAAAGAGCGCTTCGGCGCCATCGCCCGCACGACCCAATCCCTTGCGCACGATGTGCGCAAACCATTTTCAATGTTTAAAATGATCATCGATGCTGTTGACAATGAAGAAGACCCTGAAGCGGCTAAAAAACTCCTTCGTGAATCCTTGCCCGAAGTGCAGCAAGCAATGGCATCTGTAAACGGTATGATTTCTGATGTTCTTGAAATTGGGTCTGAATCTGTGCCCACCACCGAATCAGTCAATCCAGAAACTCTTGTTGAATCGACATTAATTGAAGTATTTAGGGTTGTGCGAGATGCTAAAATAAATGTGACTTATGCATTTAATCATCAACACAAAATAAATGTCGACACGCTTAAAGTCGCACGTGTTTTTTCAAACATTGTTGGAAACGCTTTGCAAGCCATGAATCAAAAAGGCGACCTTTGGTTTAAAACAATTGAAGTTGAAGAATCTGGCTCGAATTATGTTCAGTTTTGTTTGGGAAACAGCAGCAGTTTTATTCCTTCAGAAAATTTACCAAAACTTTTTGATGCTTTTTTTACTTCTGGAAAAATGGGTGGCACGGGCTTGGGCCTTGCCATTGCTCAAAAAATTATTCATTCCCATGGCGGAAAAATTTGGTGCGAATCGGATGCGCAAAAAGGAGTTGAATTTTATTTTACTCTGCCAATGTCTTCAGAAAAAATTGAC
>JAYTOT010000037.1:0-1051 GCA_043747645.1 Pseudomonadota bacterium
CAATTTCTTCATCAACATTAAAATCATACTGACTGAGCATTTTGTTCTTCACAGCATCGCGAGAATCTTCAAGATAATCTCCCCAGAAATCCAAGTTGTCCCGTAGAAGGTAGCCCCAATTTTCATTGAACCATTTTGCGAAATAATTCACTCCCCTGCAAATTGTAGAATGATGAATATGATACTTTTGTTGCAGGTCCAAATATCGGAGTCCAAGTGCGCACCGCTCAAGAACTAGGAGGAGCAGCTCCTCCCCACCAAAGCGGTAGCCGACTTCTGGTACCACGAAGACGGCCGGAATTTGGAAGCCCTCTAGTAGCCTAGTTAGTTGTTCTCTAGTTTTAAATCTGTAAATTGCACCGATCATTCCCTCATCTATTTGCTCTGAGTTGATGTTTAATCTTGGACCCTGGTAGTTCACATATATATTTTGTTCGATTGTCGCGATACTGCTGTGGTAATTTATAACTCGACCAATGAATTGCCGAGTTTGCCTAGCAAGATCTTGCTCTCCGTTTTCAATGTATTCTTCATGTAACCTAACCAGTCGTCTAAAAAGTCGAAGAGCAACTTGAATTTTATGCCGGTCAGCACCAGTGAGGGCAGCGGCGTGACGACAATTCACGTCGAGGCTGTGAGACGATTTTTTTATAACGACCATTGCTTCGCTAAGTTCAAATTCCGAACGTAGATGCTAGCAAAACATGAAAGCTACACTTATTAAAGATTGCTTGTGGAGAAGTCAAGCGTTATCAAGTGGAATAATTAATTTTGAATTTTTGAATTTTTGAAATTTAATCCTGAAATCCGTACATCTAAAATCGCAACCAGAATTCGTTCGAATTTTTCGGTCTAAAAATTTCCTGAAATTTATTCTAAAATTTACGCTTTTGAAAATTCCTCAACCACTCTATTTGCCCTTCTTTTTGGACCCCTCTGGAAACATTCTTAAAAAAAATTTCGGTAATCTAGCCGTCGGGCGGCCGATATTTATAAATAGCTCACGGTCAGACCGTTAACATGGCAGCCACCGATTCGATCATCTTCCACT
>JAYTOT010000038.1:0-28522 GCA_043747645.1 Pseudomonadota bacterium
ATCTGCCTCACATGTTTGTTCCAAATGACTGGCTAGGTCTTGTTTGAGCGGGATTTACACCCGCTGGTTTACGTGCCCTTTGCTTGGCGCACTCATGGATACTCCTTCATTTTTTTGCCTACATTGCGCGCCATTTAATTTGCGCACGATTTCGGCACCGATTGCTGCAAGCACCACTTGATTTTTGCGAGTCATTTTTTTGAGCATGAAAGAAAATAAGAGTCGCCTTATTCTTGCAAATCAGTATCTTTTTTTAAGTATTCTCGTATTTGTTCGGTGCAAATCATTCGGATCATTGTTTGATAACCGACGCTGAGCTTTTCTCCAGCCTTTTGAAGCAAAGCCATGAATACCCGCGGCATTTTTATAATTTCTTTAATAAATCAGCTGCAAAAGTTGAAACAGGTTGAGCAACATGACCAAAACCAAGTGGCTCGAGCCAGCGCGACTCAATGAATTTGGTCATATAATTGCGCACGCCATCGGGTAATAAAACAACAACTTGTGAATCTTTAGGAATAGAATCGGCTATTTTGTCGAGAGCGTGAAGTGCGGTACCCGAGCTACCACCACAGAGCAAACCCTCTTCGCGAATTGCCCTACGCGCCCATGTGAAACTTGGCTCGTCGGTGGTTTTCACCCAAGTGTCGATGAGCTTAACGTCGAGCACATCAGGAAAAAAATCGTAGCCAATACCTTCTACTTGATACGATTTGACTTCTGTTCCTCCACCTAAAATACTGCCCACGGGGTCGGCACCCACAACGCGGCAAGCCTTATTTAATTCTTTAAGTTTACGGGCCACACCAGTGATAGTTCCACCTGTGCCAGCGCCAATAACAATGACATCGGGCACCTGGCCTAAGTCGTTCACAATTTCAACAGCCGTAGCTTCGTAGTGAATATTGGGGTTAGCAGGGTTGGCATATTGATCGAGAATGTGAGAATTTGGAATGGCATTTTGAAGCTTTTTTGCAATTTCGATGTGGCTATCGGGGCTATCCCATGCCGCTTCGGTGGGGGTTCGCACGATTTCGGCACCTAATGCTTCAAGCACCACTTGCTTTTCGCGCGACATTTTTTCTGGCATGGTAATTATAACACGATATCCCCTTACTGCACCTGCCAATGCCAAGCCAATTCCCGTGTTGCCGCTTGTGGGTTCGATGAGAGTGTCACCTTTTTTGAGCAAGCCGCTTTTTTCAGCCTGAATCACCATGTTGTAACCAATACGGTCTTTGACAGAGCCGCCGGGATTTAAAAATTCGCATTTTGCCCACACCGTAAAGGGTCTATCTGCAAACAATCGGTTGAGTTTTACAAGGGGCGTTTTACCGATGACTTCTAAAATGTTATCAAATTTCATTTTAAACGAATCTCCAAGATTTTGAACGCAGCATGGCAAGCTGCATGTTTTGAATTAATCCTGTCAACCCTTACCGAAAGACACGGAAAATGTCTAAAAAACCAGACCGAGTCACGTGGAAAACTGCTCGTGCGCTCCGATTTCGCATTGCAAAAAAAGGAGAAATTCGCGCAAGCGTGTCTGCTTCGGCTGGCGAATTTAACCTCACTACAGACCTCATAGAACTTTTACGACTTGTAGAAGAAGACCCTCAAATATCGGCACGTGCCTTAGCCGAAAAACTCAAGGGACACCTCAGAAATTTGCATGCAAATTCTCCCAGCGCAGCTGAGTGCTCCGAGTTGCTAGAGAGCATGGCGGAAGCTGGAGTGCTGATTAATACAGCACAAAAACCTCAAGTGGGTCTGGCCGACGGATTTGGCGATACCTGGATTCAATGGGCCATGATTGCCGACCAAATGCGTTGCAAACAGTATCAAAAAGCAATTTCTGAAAGTGTGAATTCTCAAAGTCATGTTTTAGATATTGGCGCTGGGCTTGGATTTCTCTCGTATTGTGCCCTCACTGCGGGCGCGCTATCTTGCCTAGCTATTGAGGAAACTTCTAGCGCTCAACTCATAGAACCCATTTTAAAAAAAGCAGGATTAAAAAATTTAAGCAATTTAAAAATTCACCATTCGCACAGCGGCGATGCCCCACTGCCACCGCAGCTCACACATATTGTAAGTGAACTCTTTGGAAATGACCCTTTTCAAGAAGGTATATTGCCTACCTTGCGCGAAATTGCGGTGCGTGCCGGAAATCGAAAAACAAATTATATTCCACAATCCGTAAGTCTGTATGCACAACTCATAGATTTAAAAGCAAGTCCTGTTTTTCAACGCATTGCCATGTGGCAAAAATTTGCCCGTTCCAATACCGCACAAAAAAACTCTTATGAAAATTTTTTGCAAAGTGCTGCATTTCAAATTCCAAACGGCCCATTGTCGTTTGCCTGCGCCCTTAACTCACAAGATTTTACGAAATGTTCCTCAGAAATTGAAACTTTTAAGCTTGAATTAAATCCACCGCCGCAACAAAACCCAGAAGCGCAAAAGCGCAGTTTAAAAATTACGGCACTCCCGCAAACTCCCGTTATTTTGCTTTGGTTTAGAGCACATCTCACCGAAAAAATAGCCCTGAGCTCCGGCCCTGGCCAAGCCGACCATTGTGGTCATTGGAGCCCCATTCTCATACCTTTGAATGAAACATTGTCTCTCAATTGCCCTTTAATTTTAAAATGCTCCATCGACCAGATGAGCACATCATTTCTATTTGAGGTTTACCAAAATGAACGACTTATTGGCCAACGATAAACCTAATTTAGAGCGCCGCATTAAAAAACATATTCATGGAAAACCGCAGGTATTGTTGCTCACGCCAAGCCCAGGGTTTTCAAAAACACTTGAGTCCGAAATTTTGCAATTGTTGCCTCAAACAATTCCGGCACCAACACTGCGCGTTGTTGAGGGGCAGTGTTGGCTTCACGACGCGCCGTTATCTTTGGCCTATGAAATTTTACAAAAATCGCACGCCTTGCGTGAAGTGGAGCTCTTGGTTGCAAAAGGAAGAACATCGCACGAAGCAAGCCTGCTTAAAATTTGCGAAGGTGTGGAATGGAATATGTACCTCAATCCGCAAATACCTCTGCGCATCACCGTGGACTCTGTCGCAAGTCACCAATTTCATGAAAGAGGAATTAAAGAGACACTTTTAAAACATTTTGCAAATTTGAATTTTAAACTTTTCAATAACGACACTACTGAGTCAGGTATTATTCAAGTTTTATCTTTACAGCTACGGCGCGATGTGGCTTCTTTTTTTCTGAGCCTTGGTGGACCGCAAATAAACCATCGCGCTTACAAAAAAAGCATGAATCATAAAGCTCCACTCAAAGAAGACTTGGCTGCTTGCGCAATTATAGCACATATAAACGCTATTGAATCTGAAAAAACAAAAGGTATTTCGTCAATATATGTTCCTTTTGCAGGCAGTGGTACTTTAGGATATGAATGTGTGGCATTAATATTGAACTTAGCGCCTGCCCAATTTCAAGTGCCTCTCAATCTTTCTATTTCTCCCTTTTTTCAGCAAAAAACATACGACCACCTTAAAAAACTGAGCCTGTTAAAAGCTTTGAAAGAGTTTTCAATTTCACCACAAAAAATTAATTTACAATTTTTGGAACAAAATACGGATCTTTGTGAACAAATCTTACAAACTACACAACTGTTCAAAACCACGCTCCCAGTTGAATCAATTGATAGTTTGCAAATAACCACCGAACACCAAGATTTTTTTGAACATCCCTTTCCCTATTTCGAGCAGCATCTTTTTATGCCACTGAATCCGCCCTATGGAATTAGACTAGAAGCGACTTCTAGCTCAGAATCGCGGCCATTTAAAACGGAAAGTGCAGCAAATTATTACGTTAAAATTGCTAAAAAAATAGACTCGGAAATTAAAAAGTCTAGAAATAACAGACATATCAGCGGATTTATTCTCTGCCCCGATGAAGAAAGTTGGAAATCATTTCAACAACATATGACTTTGGCTCAATTTAAAACCCAGCATTTTTCTCAAGGTGGGTTAGATATCCGCTTGCTTCATTTCTGGAGTCGCGCTCTTTAATTGCATGAGAAAATTAACCTCTCCAATTGCGGGCGCCAAATTTTAAACTCCTACATTTCGCCGCCGTGTCATTAAAACTTTGCATTTAAGGTCCTTTTTTGACTCACTCTTGGGCGTCAAAATTCCCAATTCATGCACAATTCACCGCCATAAAAAATGCACCCTGCAAGATGATTGAAGAAAAAGTCGTAGGCAGTTTTCTGCTGTCAAAAAGGTATTTCTGGTCAAAATTCAGACTACCACTGAACAGGCAGAACTAAGCTAATCTGAGAAAAGAAGCCATTTCAGCACTGCACCAAACGAACTCTGACGGAGGAAAGCATGACAGGGAAAGCGAACGCAATTCGCCTCATCTCTATGTTCACAGCCGCTATTCCGTCACTTTCAAAATTTTCATCCTGCGCTTTTGCTTCAGTCAAAGAAACTGGAGTTGAAAATTTCCGCGGTGAAGAAAGTCAGCGTCTGACAATTGCTCTGGATTCTCCCAGACGATTTGCCACAAGGTATTTGGCACAGAGTCGTACTCTACAAATAACAGTATCTCCGGCAAAAGCATCGGAATTTGAGACCACGCGATTTTACGATTCTCGATATGTATTGCGAATGGTCGTTGAAGAACGTAACAATGCTGTTACTTTAAGTTTGCAACTCAAAAATGCGCCGCTAGAATGGCTTGTCACTCCCCAAGACGAACCATGGCGATTGATGATTGATGTGTGGCGCACAGAAGCGCCTCCCCGCACTGAATTAGACACGGTTTGGAACTGGCAAGAGATGGACTCCGGTTCTACAGAACAGGCTAGTCGAGACTTGCGAAATTCTGCACTCCCAAAAGAACGGTTAAAAAATGACACTGCTCAAATTGGTGCAGTCAAACCTTTCCCACCAGTACCCCCTATCAATAATAATCAGCCTCCTAAAGAAATAGCGCAAGTAGAAAAAACCGAAAAATCGGCGGCGAATGTTAAACATTTAGAAAATTTTGGGCCGCTGGACCCTGTGGTTGGAGACACTCCTGCACGCAGAATTCGCATTGCCAACTTGGAACGTACGCTAGGGCAAAAAATTGGGACTTTCGAAGAATCGGACATTGCACCTAAATTAGCACAAGAGCTCTATTTAGACGGACAATATGTACGAGCACTTCAATACTTTCGTCGCACTGCTCTGTTGAACGAAAGACAATTTAAAGAAAATGCAAAAGCATTGTGGTTGGCCGGAGAAAGCGCTTATTTATCGCAACAATGGGATTTATCTCGCGACTATTTACGATCATTGGTGATGCATTTTCCGGACCATGAACTTACTGGATTTGCAAAATTGCGCCTTAATGACATTGATGTAATAGAAGCAAATTCTGGAAAAAACAAATTTGAGTTGTCTGAAAAATATTCTAACAACTACGTACAAATTGCACTGTCTGAAAAATTCCCATGGCAGGCAAAAATCGCAGCTTCTGTACATCTATTGCACGGAATAATTGATGAAAATCCGGAAGCTGCAAAGTTGTATCAACAAAATCTTAACGCATGTGTCAAACGCAGCATTGTGCCAATTGAATTGCAAAAAAATTGTGCATATATTCTTACTAGGCACCTCATCGAGAAAATGGATGTCGTAAGCAGTGATTTTGAAGTTCAAAACTTTAAAAAATCATTTCCAAACGATCCCCGCTCTCGCACACTAGAATTGACGAACGAAAATATTGTTCGATCAACTTTAGTGGAGTCGCACAAAAATAAAGCTTGGGAAAGTTGGATTGCTCTCGAAAAAAAGGCTCGACCCGGACTCTTAGAATTCACTCTAAAAAATGGGCAACTTGTGTTTGCTAGAGCAGAATCTTGGGAGGCAGTTGGTGAAATTAATAAAGCGACTCAGCTCTATAGTTTGTACTGGCAAATGTCGACTGATGACTCGAAGCGAAACGAAGCCGCTGCGGTAAATGCTCGGTTATTACTAAAATCTAAGAATGCACCACGCGCCGATCAGTACCTTAAAAGACTGGAAGACGACGATACCAGACAGGCAAATGGCCTCACCGACCGCGCTACAGGAGCTGTTCGCGAGCTTGCATTAGCTCCCTACAGAAACCGCCGCGCTCTGCGTTTAGTGCTCGATGAAATGCGAGCCGGACGATTTGTTGAAAGAGAATTAAACGCCTTAGGTCAGTACGCAAAATTACTGGGTAAGGCCCCTGCTGCGGATTCGATTTATGAGAAGATTCTTGCTTACCCGGCAAAGACGGCAAGTGAGATTAAGGATGTAGAAGACTCCATCTTGCGTTACGCAGAAAATTTGCGCGACACAGGAAGATTCTCAAAATCGGGCGACATGTTCTTAGCTGTCGCCAATTTTCCGCAAGGATCGCGCAAGGCAGAGTCTGCTTACAAAGCAGGAATTGTTTATGCGCGTGCCGGACTCCTCGAAAAAGCACGCACAGCATGGCAGCTGGCCGCGTCGGATTTGGGAGAAAAGCGATTTTCTACTTTAGCGAACGAGCGTTTGGAGCGGATTCGATAGCGTGTTTAACAGAGGGAGGACACATGAGTGATGCGAGACCCGTGGGGCTGTTTGATCTGGAGGTTCCGAGTTACAACAATACGTTGGGCGGAATGGACAACAGAGGACTGAATTCCAGTCAAATGTTGAACTCCGAAACGCGCATTTCTGAAGAAGAAATGTTGCGGCATTTTCCGACGCGAGACGAAAAGATGTATAAACTTCTTGAAGTCGCGCGCACAGTTGCACCTACAAAAGTACCCATTTTAATCAGTGGCGAAAGCGGAACAGGTAAAGAAACACTTGCCAAATCCATTCACATTGCTGGTGGACGTGAACGGGGCAGATTTGTAGTTGCAAGTTGTTCTAATTTGCCTGCAAATTTCTTCGAAATGGATTTGTTCAATTCTGGTCGCCCTGGCAATGAATTCGGAATGGCTCCGAGACCACACGAAACATGTTCACTCATGCTAGATGAAGTCACAGAGTTAGACGGTTCGATGCAACTCAAACTGTTGCGTATTTTAAAGGAACAGGATTTAAATAAAGGCGTTATTCGTCGCGGCACAGCTGCAGATGCGCGCATTATTGCTTGTTCTCACAAAAATATTCAGGATGAAGTGAATGCCAGTCGTTTTCGCAACGATTTGCTCTTTAAGCTTCATGTGATTCATCTCGATATTCCTGCTTTGCGTTCTCGCACAGTAGATATTGATTTTTATTCCGAACTTTGCCTCCGTGAATTCAACATGCAATTTTCAAAAAATGTGCAGTTGTCTCCAACGGCAAAACAGGCACTTCGCACGTACACATGGCCCGGAAACGTGCGTGAATTGCGAAACATTATGCAACGTTCGGTTCTTTTAGCGACAAAAGACTACATTGGTGTAGAAGAATTACACCTCATGAAAGCAAATAGTCGTACTGAAGTTGCCATGAGTGATGCTTTGCCACAAATCACTTTGCGCGAATTAGAGCAACGCCTCATATTGCAAACATTGCGCCGTATGAGCGGAAACCGCACTCACACTGCAAAAGCATTAGGAATTTCGTTGCGCGCGTTACGTTACAAGCTGAATGAGCTTGTAGAATGCGGCTACGAGGTTGAAGGCAAAAACGTATGAAAGCCTTGGGAAATCAGGTTTTTTCGAAAGCAGACACGGTGCTTGAAACAAGCTTGAACCACAGGCTTGCAAAGCAACAAGTGACTTCTGCAAATGTGGTGAATGCATCGACCCCCGGCTACAGGGCCATGGGCTATGAATTTGAGTCACAATTGCAGTCTGCTATCGGCACAGATGGCGCTCTTAAACTTAAAGTAAGTCAAGGGCGCCATTTGAAGAACCCGGGAATTTCCGCAGACGGAGATATTAAACCAGATCTCTTTGTAAAACCTACTGAGAGCATCGGAAATGACGGAAATACAGTGGATATTGATCAGGAAATGGCCGACATGGCATCAAACCAGATCATCTATAAAACCACAGTCGAGTTGCTCAATCGACGCCTTGCCATGATGCGATACGGAATTAATGGAGGGAGATGATTATGGGCTTTCTTGACGGACTTAAAATAAGTTCAAGTGGTTTGTCTGCAGAGCGCGTTCGCATGAACGTTATTTCTTCAAATTTAGCCAATGCAAATACCACACGCACAGAAGAAGGTGGACCCTACCGCCGCCGCGATGTGATTTTTACCGCGCGAAGTTCGGGCGCAACGTTTGATAATCTCATGCGACAAGCATTTGATCCTGACATCAAAGAAGTAAAAGTTGACGGTATAGTGCAAGATCAAAAAGCCCCTAAAATGATTTTTAATCCCGGACATCCAGACGCAAATAAAGAAGGCTATGTGGCCATGCCTAATATTTCGGTGATGGAAGAAATGGTGAACATGATTACAAGTTCACGAGCTTTTGAAGCTAATACCACAGCCTTGAATGCGACAAAATCGATGGCTACAACTGCCATTACCATAGGCCGAGGATAAAATAAACTCGGGCTTTAATAATTAAAATCGCACAGAGGCAAATAAATATGATTGCAAAAATTAATTCGCCAAAAATAGACCTTTCGAGCTTAGATACTGACTTTCGCGCAGGCAAAGATGCTGCGGGCCGCATGGGGGTTGGAACAGAAAATTCAACAGAGAGCAAGTTTTTAAACATGCTTAAAGATGGAATTTCGAATGTAAATGAAGCATCTAAAGAAGCAGAAAAATCGAGCATGGATTTAGCTTCTGGCAGAACAAGCAATATTCACGAAACAATGCTCACTGCCGCAAAGGCCGAAATTGGATTTAATTTACTCGTACAACTCCGCAATAAAGCAATTGAAGCTTACCAAGACGTCATGAGAATGCAGGTATAAAAAATGTTTGAGCGCATTAAGCAATTTACAGAACAATTTCGCACGCAAGGATTAAGTTTCTACAGCGGCTTAACCAAAGGGCGAAAAGTTGGAATTATTGTTGGGCTCGGTGCCTTTATTTTTATATTAATTGCTTCTCTCACATACAGACCAGCTGCGCACTATGAAATTGCGTATTCAAATCTTGCGCAAGAAGATCAACAGAAAATATTAAAATATTTAAAATCAAAAAATATGAATGAATTTAAGCTGGAAGGAAACGCGATTTCTTTTCCGGAAGAGCGTAGCCTCGATTATAAAATGCAACTTGCCGAAGAAGGCCTCCCAGGCACAGGCACAGGTGTTGGCTGGGAAAAATTCGACGAACGTGCATTTGGTATGACTGACTTTGATCAAAACGTAAATAAATTGCGAGCAATTCAAGGCGAACTCTCGCGCACAATAAATAGACTCGATTCTATTGAAACGAGTCGTGTTCACGTTGTTATGCCAGAATCAGCCGTGTTTGCAGAAGATAAAAAATTGACAACCGCCAGTATTTATTTGCGGCTCAAAGCCGGTAAAACCCTGAGCTCCAGGCAAATTCAAGGCATGTTGCATTTAGTTGCGCGGGCTGTAGAAGGTCTAGACCCACGCAATATTGCAATCGTGGATCAAGATGGAAACATATTAACAAAACCAGATGAAGAAGACGGTGGTCTGGATAAAGTAACATCGACACAGCGCGATTATCAAAAAAAGGTTGAAAAGGAATTTGAATTAAAAATTCGAGAAATTCTAAGTCGCGTTGTAGGACAAGGAAAAGTAGTTGCTAAAGTTCAAGCTGAAGTTGAATTCAAAAAAGTTGAAACTACAATTCAAGATGTAGACCCTGAGCGCAGTGCGGTTATATCGTCGCAACGCAGCGAACAGTCGTCGAACGGTTCAGGGATTAATCCCACAGGTGTGCCTGGTGCCAAAAGCAATTTGCCAGGCGAAAAAGAAGACGCAGCTGCAGGAGGCAGCTCACAACAAAATAAACAGAATAACGAAACGCTGAATTTTGAAGTCAAAAAAACTTTGAGTAAAATTATTGAGCCGGTAGGTACACTCAAAAAAATAAGCACAGCTGTGCTTGTAGATGGCAAAACAGTTGACGGAAAATACTCAGTCCGCAATGCCGAAGAAAAAGAAATGATTACCAAATTGGTTAAAAATGCAATCGGATTTCAAGAAGGACGTGACAGTATAACAGTTGAACAAACACAATTTGAAATGGACGAATTTGCTGCCGCTGAACAAGCATCGCTCACTGCACGTAAAACTTCACTTGTTCAAACAGGTATTATGGCAGCAGTTGCTGTTGCAAGTATGATATTTTTATATTTTGCAGTGGTTCGACCTTACTTCAGGTGGCTCACGTTCGACCCCAACAAGCGTTCGAAAGAGCAATTTGCAGTTATGGACTACGAGCTTGAGCGCTCCAGTTCCGCAGCTAAACGCGTGCAAGTTCAAGAAGAAGTTCCTTTCGAGAAACTCACTCCGAAAGACCAAATTCTTTACTTGGCCAAGCACGACCCCAAGAAAACGACCGAAGCCATTCGTCAATTTTTGTCTCCCAATCATTCGTAAGGAAGCATTTATGTTGTTACGTTATCTTGCTGCACCGTGTTTAGTTATTACGTTTTTGAATATGTCGTGTGGTTCTAAATCAGATAGCGGCACCAACGGAGCCGCGCAAGCCGGCTCATTGCCCGGCGATACACCAGCGACCCCAAGTGGCACAATAGCGAGTGCCGACGCTAAAACTTTGGTTGGCGCCAAAGGAACAATTTATAAATTTGCCGAAGACTTCTATATTTTTAGTAACTTAACTACTGCTGACCTAAATTTATCAAATGTGAATTCTAATTTGAGAGACCAAAATGATTTCTTTCAAAATTCAATCGAAAGAAATTTCAAACTTAATTTTTCAAATTTTGTGCAATCACCTGTGATTTACTCTGCTGACTCCGAATTGCCGTGCGACCCCAAAAAAACCGGCGATACCACCGATGTAGATAGTGACAAGTTTACCAAAGAACTTTCAACACAAACTTTCGATTGCGACACAACTGACTTATTGAAGAAGCAAATCGAATCTAACAAGGCAATTTCCGATTTAAAAGTGAAAGCGGCATTGGCGGGCACTACGTCATTTTTTGACCAAGATGATGCCAAAAAATTTCCGCTATCGGGTGGAACTAAAAACATCAAAGACCTAAAAATTGCAGTCGATATTTCTGCAACAATTCTGGGTAAAAAATGGGAATTTAGTTCAAATTCAATCTCAAATAGAGAAGCCAATGCTAACATAAACAACCAGAAAATTACTGTCACAATAAAGGAAGGAGCATACAGAAAAGCTACAGAACTTGAAGACGGCAATGCAAACAAAGACAAAAATTATGAGACCAATAGTTCAACGTGGCTTACTACTGTATTTACCCCTACGGATATGAGCAAAGCATCGCTAGGGGGAACAATAGATATGAAGGGATATTTAGCCCACAGTGACCCAGCAAAGGGAGCTGTGACGTTTAAAGTATCAAGTGAAAATTTAGTTTATGGCGGATGCACGTCTTCAAACACAAAGTCGGCAATATATAAATCGGGAAGCATTACATTTGAAGACGGTTCAAAAAATAAAATAAAACTAAGCTACGACAACTGCACATTAGCAAAGAAATACAACGAAGAATCGCTCTAAAAATCACTTCGAAAATCGATTTAAAAACTATTGAAGAAACTCTTTAATTAAATCAACAGCATCGTCGCGAATATCATCGCTTTCCATAAGTATTTCGTGTTTTGCAGTTGGAAATTCAAATATTTCACACTGCGCCATTTTGTTACAATTATCGTGAACCCTGTCGTATTTAACAACGACATCAGCACCGGCAGCAAAAATTCTGACCGGTATTTTTATTTTTCCTGCGCTCCAATTCAGACCCCAAGTTCCTTCTACATTTTCTTTAAACCAACTGAATGTGGCCCCGCCTAAAGCCGCTTGAGGGACTTCAGTCAAAATAGATTTATTATGTTCAAAGCGAGCTTTGCTGTGAGTGACAGCGTTTGACTCAAAGGTATTTGAAGGGTCGTAAGGGCCGTGGCCAGGCACATAATCGCGACCCTTTCCGGCCAATACATTTTGCAGCGAGAGACCGTAAGCCATCCACTCCTGATATTTGCCCGTGTCAATTTGAAACATAGGTGACGAAAAAATGGCACCCGTGAATTCTGCAGGGTGTTTTACTAAATAGTGAGCTGCAATTGTAGAACTCATTGAGTGACAAACAAAGTATTTACGATCGAATAGTCCTTTATTTACAACATTATCTACAAACATTTCTAAGTCTGAAACGTAGTCTTCGTAGTGCCTCACGTAACTTCTGTCAGTCACTCCGTCCATGCGACCAGAAAGCCCTTGCCCACGCACGTCTAAGGAAAAAATGGTGTAGCCCTCGTCGCGTAAATCGTAAATGAGCTCTGCATATTTGAGGTACGATTCGGTACGACCGCCCATAAGCACAATTGCGCCTTTTTTTTGTTTGCTTAAATTTGCAGCATAAGCAATGTAACTGAGGACAGTTCCATCCTTGGCGGTCAGAGTTCCTGTCTTTCCTACGCTCGCTGCGTAAGGCGCCACAACATCCGAAAAAACTTTTTCAAAGTTAGACTCTGAAATACAAAAAGCAGACATAGGCAAGCAGGCCGAACACATGATAGACAAATTGCGCATATTACAGTCCTCCGGCGATTCTTCCTTTTTAGGAAAAATGTGGCACTATTAGTTATTACATTTGAAGAAATTTTAAAGTAGCTTTAAGACTTCTTCCGATAAAGTGGTAAAAACCTCGTGAGGCGATGAAATGGAATCCGTCAGCATAAACTCTCAGTTTCAACCCCAGTTTGAAATCTCCCAACAGAATTTGGGAATTTCAAACCAAGTTACTATTATGGCTTTCGGCTTCGATGGTCAAAGCCTCATGACGTTAGGTCTGTCGCCCAGTGACAACAATCAACAACTCTCGTTGCCTCAACTGAGTTTTAAAGGTGAACGCACTCTAGAGGAAGAGGCATTTAAGGCGCTTGAAGTTTTGAGCCCATTGCCTGAACGTCGCGTGTATCAGGTAGGAGCTTATTCTATTAAGAATGTAAGTTCCGACCTCTTTTCGATGGTAGATGTTTGTTATTTTACGCTTTGCCGCACCACAGAGTGCCCCACAATTATAACCCAGGCTCCCGCTGGAATGACGGCACATTGGATAAAAGTATCCGATTTATCGTCATTTCCTGCCGAAGCTCAGGTGCGTATTAACGCTGCACTTGTAGAACTTCGCAAACGCGCTCGCTTTGAAGAAGTAGTGTTTTCACTGCTTACTACAGAGTTTTCATTGAGCGATTTGCAACGGGCCTACGAAGCAGTGTTGGAGCGACCTATAGATGTGCGCAATTTCCGCAAAAAAATTGAATCCATCGATATTTTGAATCAATCTCTCGAAAAACCTCGCGGCATGGCATACCGCCCACCTCGCCTGTTTACTTTTAGTGCAGAAAAATTCAACGCACGTCTTAAAGAAGATGGCGAAATTCGCTTCTACTAAGCACTTCGCTTCGACAAAAATATTCTTGCAGGTTACACTCTTTGGGTACGTCATTTGGCGTTCCTGAACCCCGAGTCGCTGCAAGGATAAAATTTCATGACATCAAATCAATCTGAAGTTATGCATCGCACAAAAGCTTTTCATGACAAATATCCCCATGCCAAAGTCAATAGCTTGCAAAAACATCCTTTGTTGAATGATTTTAAAAGCGACCCCATTCACGCCATTGCAATGCGCAATAATTCGCCTGCAGTAACGCCGTTGCAATTAGAACTTTTTGTCACCGCCCGAAATTTAAATAGAGTTATGCTCGAAACAATTGAAGGCACTCCAGGCTGCGCAGAAATAAAATCTTGGAATAAAACTAGCCCCGATGGAGACGCACAGGGCGGCGGAACAATGTCTACGTTGCGCGGTAAAATTGTCGAAAAAGGTGCCTGCCAAATGAGCATCGTCTGGGGACCAAGCTACCCAAGCATCGAAAAAGACCACAGTGGCAAGCCTTTTACGGCCATGGGCGTTTCGTTTATTTGCCACCCTTACAACCCTTATGGCCCCATCGCTCACATGAACGTCAGGGTTTTAAAAGTGGGCGAAGGTGCAGACGCAATCACATGGATAGGTGGAGGAGCAGATCTCACTCCCATGATTCCCTTTGCCGAAGACACGGCAGACTTTCACGACGTGCTCAAAAAAGCATGCCAAGACAACCGCCTTGGCGACTATGAAAAATACACCAAATGGTGCGACGAATATTTTTTTATTCCACACAGAGGGGAAACTCGAGGAGTAGGCGGAATATTTTTTGACTACGTTAAGCCGAGCGAAGATTCTGATTTTCAAATATTACTCGATGTAGCGCAGGGATTTGCGCACACTTATGCCGACATATTAGCTCGTCGCGTAATCACTTCATTTGATGAAATAACAAAAGACAAACATTTGTATTGGCGCGGCCGGTATGCAGAATTTAATTTAGTACATGATAGAGGCACTCGATTTGGGCTTATGTCTGGCGGTAATATTGAAGCCATTTTCGGCTCGCTTCCTCCTGTCGTAAAATGGTGAAAGGGACTCCATGGTAGAGTTAGGTTTTTTTGCTCTTTTAATAGGTTTTTTCTTATCTCTTTACGGATTTTCAATGGGAATTATCTCGTTAAAATCTCCCGTAAAAGGAGTTATAACAAGTGCGCGCAATGCCTTAGTTGCAGTAAATTGGTGCGTTATTTTTGCGGCAGTTATAATGTGGTTGTCACTTTTAAATCACGATTTTAGTGTGCGCTATGTTTTTCGAAACTCTTCGGTAGACATGCCACCAATTTTTCTATTTACAGCATTTTGGAGCGCCTTAGAGGGTAGTCACACTCTCTGGACACTCATAATGTCTACAGTAATTTCTGTAGCATTGCTCACTGTGCGCCCGCGCAATGAAAGCTTATTGCCAGGATTACTAGTTGCATTTGGCTCAGTATTAACATTTATGCTGTTACTTACAGTTTGGGCCTCGGCACCACTCACGCGATTATTTCCTGTTGGGCAATTTGGCGCAGGCATGAATGCGTTACTACAAAACCCCTATATGGCTGCACACCCTCCAAGTTTATTTACAGGATATTGCAGCTTAGTTGTTCCATTTGGTTATGCTGCAGCAGCGTTATTACGCGGGGCTTTCACACCAGAATGGCTCGTGAGTTTTAGACGCTGGACATTAGGTGGCTGGGCTGTGCTCACGGTGGGAATTTTTCTGGGCGGCAAATGGGCTTACGCCGAGCTAGGCTGGGCTGGATACTGGGCTTGGGACCCAGTAGAAAACAGCTCTTTTATGCCTTGGCTTGCCACTACAGCATCAATTCATACGTTATTAATATTAGATAAAACTGGCCGCCTGCCCCGCCTTTCTACATTTTTGGCAATGTTTGCTTTTGTATTAACATTCATGGGTACATTTATCACGCGCTCTGGCGTCATTAGCAGCGTGCACTCGTTTGCAGAGAGCAATATTGGACCCGCATATTTAACTTATATAGTACTTATGCTTGGATTTGTTCTGACTCTTATTACAGTTCGAGGACACCTCTTGCAGGGCGCTGCCCGCTCAAATACCTGGGCACTTTCTAAAGAAAGCGCGTTGCTTTTTACAAATTATTTTCTCCTCTTTTTACTTGCACTCGTTTTAATCGGAACCTTATTGCCACTCATTGTTGAAGCATTGCGCGGCGAAAAAATTTCAATTCAGCAGCCCTTTTTCAATGCCTTTGCGCCTTGGATTGGCGTTGGCCTCGTGTCTATTGTCGGCGTCGGAAACCTGTTACGTTGGCGCAATGGCAAAATCGACGACGCAGTAGCGAGTATTTTAATGCCGTTATTATGGTCTATTGTATTAACTTCGTGCCTCTATTTTAGAAAAAATTTAGACGTCCGCAGTACCATCGGATTTTTTCTGATCATTTGGAATGCCGGAATTCTGATTATGGATCTGTTTTTCAAACTCAAAACAATGCGCTTTAATGGCAATTTGTTTTTACGTTTCAACCGTCCGTATTTAGGAAGCTGGATTGCTCACATGGGCTTTTTAGTTGCCATAGCCGGATTCATTGGTCACTATCGTAGCCTTGAAGCACACACGACATTGCAATTAGGCGAATCGACTTCCTTTTACGGTTACACGTTTACCAACAAAGGACTCACATATTCTCGCGAATACAACTACCAATTGGTTGGAGCAACTGTTGAAGCCAAAGACGCAAATGGCAATATATCTGTCATTCAACCATTTAGAAGCAAGTATACCAACAAAGAAGACTGGCTCAACGAAATTGGAATAGAATCGACTTTTTGGCATGATGTTTACTTAGTGCTTACATTTTTTGATGCTAAAACCCAAAAAATTCAGCTCAATATGCACATTAATCCGACTGTAAAACTAGTTTGGACAAGCTTAGTGATTATGGTATTGGGTGCACTTGTGGGCCTTTCGCATCGCATCATCAGACGAAATGTAAACATAAATCCAGATAGCCTGGAGCTTGAAACCGCAACACAATCGCTAGAAATGCTCATTCAAGGTGAAATAGAAACACCCACGCGACTCAGCGGGGTAGTGACATCCATGATAATCCTTTTCGGAATGATTGGACTTACGACATTTGGATTGTCCGCCGTGGCCATGGCTCAAGCAGAATCAAATGGCGTCAAAAATGAGCAATTGATAGTAAAAACTCCAGTAGAAACTTCTGAGATGATTCAAATGAATCCCAAGCTTAAAGAAGTTGCAGAAGAGCTCAGATGCCCTACTTGCACCGGCATAAGCGTTATCGAAAGCGGAACTCCACAAAGTGTTGCAATGCGTGCCGAAATAGAGCGCCAGCTGTTGCAAGGAAAAAACAAAAAAGAAATTCTCAGTTACTTTAAAGAACGCTACGGGGAATGGATTTTGCGCCAACCCGACAGCACCACAGGAGTGGGTGCCTGGATTTGGGGTATTCCCATTGCAGGACTCGCATTAGGGCCGTTTGTACTCATTTTTTCGCTCAAAAAATCGAAAAAAAGAGAGCTCGAAGATAGAGTCCAAATTAAATTAGCGCTGGAAGACTTCATTCGATTGAATTCTCAAAAGGAGTCTTAATTTATGATAATAATCTTCATATTTGCAATTTTATTTGCCTCAGGAATTGCATTGTTCGTGATTAGACCACTCGTAGACGCTCGGCTTATTTCTGACTACTCCGCATCCCACGTGGGTTTTGCAGACAAAGAAGAATTGCAGTCTGTGCTCGAGTTACGCGAAGAAATCTTGAGAAAAATAATTTTTAATACTACTTCCAATGAGCAAATCGCAGCGCTTTCAAAGCAGTCTGCATTTGATGCATTATTGTCCCTTTGCTTAAGACTCCAACGAGCAGAATTACCTATTTTGCCACAAAGTATTTCCAAAATTGCTAACTTATTAGTAATTATAGTGCTTTCGGCAAGCGTAGTTATGTGCCCTAATATCTTTGCGCAAGCGGCACATGGCGCTGGCACAGATTCAAATGGTCAACATTCACAGGCATCAATGCCAGGACTCGTAGAAAAAGAAGGCTCGTTTTTTCCGCAGTTGAGTCAATTTGTACTTTCACCCCGGCAAGGCGAATTAGGTGTTTATTATTTATGCATTTTTGCCAATCCTACAGGGGTTTCTGAAGTTATTTTGAGTCTTCCTTTTCCGCAAAATTTGTCGAACCTTAATTTTGCAAACGTTAAGAATGCCGAAGTTTTGCCTGCAGACGGAAAATCGTGGCCGCGCATTAAAATACCAGTTACAGGGAAACACACCGAATTTAGGGCTGAGTTTTCTTTGCCAGCTTCATTTGGAATTGCAGAATTTAAAAACGAGACAATTCCTGCCATGCCAGGAACCACAATTATTTTAATGCCAGAGTACGAATCTGCAATGAGAGCTATTTTGGAACGCATGATTCCTACTCTTAATTTGTGGCCAGCGCGCGTTGTTGGCACCAATGGTTCGGAATCGTCTCCCCTAAAAATTTTAGGATTTAAAAACACTCGCGAGCAAGACAAAGTAGAAGCAAGCGACCCTAATTACGAAATGTTTCAAAAAATGCCACCCCAATTCAATCGGACATTTGTGCGTCAATCAGCACAAGAAGCTTTACCCTACCCTACCTTTAAGGTGGTGGGCGTTGTTCCTTCTCGCACTCCGCTCATTGCGCTAGGCTCTCTTTTTGGCAGCTTATTGTTTGGCGTTGCCGCCCATACCTTGTGGAATGCTAGGAATAAAAAGAGTTCTTGATTTTTTCGCGGTTTATTTATTACATAATTGAAATAACATCACCCTGTGCCAAATATCCTATTGATTTTGGTATTAATTTCATACCAAAATCAACGTTTCCTGCGTGCCCGTTTTCTTTTAAAAAATCTGACAAACTTTTAAAGAATTTTAATCCCTTTTCTCCAGTATTTTGATCCACATCGATGAGAGTGCACCTGGTGCAAGGCCCCAAAACGTCGAAACCGACAGATTGCGAATGCAAATGTTTCCATTGAAATTCTTCAAAAGCCACAGAGGTTTCGACAACAATATTTGGCCGCAACCTTAAAATTTCATTGGAATTCGATTTTCCATGAGTGAATGCATCGAAACTTTTTCGGTTGGCAATGAGCACGGGAGCACTGTCAGCAAAGGTCACTTCGTAGGGCAATTCTCGCGAAGGTGACTTATAAATACGAGCATCATGACTTCCTATTTTCACCAAACTGCAGTTTACTGCTAAGCACTGACTCAACCAGTTGTTAATTTCTGAACTGTATTTATGACACAAAATATTTGAATTCCAAACAGTGCATGAAATCAATTCTGCGGTAAACTGCAAATCTATTTCTATAGAAGTAAAACCGGGAAAAGAAAGTCGCAACTTTTCTGGCTTAAGTTCCACAGAAATGACAGCCATTTGCGGAAGTTTTCGTTGAGAAAGAAAAACATTTTTCTCGTCCACAATCATCCAGTTGCGATCAAATTCAAATCCATTTTTTAAAACTTTAGTACTTTGGATTTTAATTCCACGACACGATTTGATTGGATAAACATAAAGTTCTTGAATCATTTTAGACTCCGCGCTAGTTTGCGCTCTTGCTTTAATTTTTCTTTGATTGATGCATCTAATTTTTCTGTGGCTGCACTGAAAGCAATGGAACTCAAATGAGTTACATTTTTTTTCAAAAATTGCACTGTTTTTGCAGAATACACATTGCCTAATTCACGCAAAGTCCAACCCACACCACGCTGCACATAAAAATGTTCGTCTTTAAGCAGAGGTTGAACCAATGAAATCATGGTTTCGAAATCGAGTACGTTTTTTCGAGCAGACGAATAATACAGCAAACTCACTATAGACTGACGACGCAACCAAGGATTTAAAGACACATTCCAAATTTGCAAAATAGGAAGTATTTTGTCGGTGTGGGTCTCGAGGCAACGTGCATAAAATTTACTCAATGCATCGGAGTGAGCCCAATTGTCAATGTTTTTTGCCCAATGTTGAGCCATTGGCCAATGTTCTAACAAAGATTCATTTTTTATTTGCGACTCAATAAAGTAACAAGCCATGTTTTTAATTTCAAATAAATTTGATTCTTGCCAAATCTTATTCCAAATTTCTAGTTCATTGAGTGGCTGACTGGGATCAGAAAATGAAAATCCAGATTTAAATATTTTACGCTGCAACGGAGTTGAGATATTAAGTACTTTGAGCTGAGTTCCAATGTATTTTTGGAGCTTTAATTTTTCAGCTGCCGTGCTTTTACAGTGCATTTTTAATATTTGAATGATTTCGTTTTCGTGTTGCGAAAGTGACATGTAGAATGTTTCCCAGGTTAAAGCTGGTAAAACTTAATAGATTTGAATTCAGATTTCAAATATTTCGCAAACTAATCAACAGTCGCAAACAAAAAATGCCGCGCGTGATCGATGATTTCCTGCCAGGATTGCAGCACCAATTGTTCAAACTGCAACTGCTTTTCTCGTGATTCAACAAAAGACGATTCTCCTGCGGCCGCTACCCCTGCATAATAGACGCGCGCAATTCCGTAACAAGGTAACAACTGAATTTTTCTCTCAGGAATAAAACTCTCGTAAGCAACTTCGCAAGCATGACGCATTTGAGCTAAAAATTGATTCTCACAGCTCTGTTTTTCGGGGCCATGTTGATAGCAATAATCGTGATTGCGACAGGCTTCTCTAAAGTCTGCGTCTCCCCAAGTGTCGCGTATGGAGCTCGGCCCACCAAGTGCGTCGGAGCCGCAACCATTGTCGGCCTCTGAGTAGGGCCAGTGGCTTTTTTCAAAGCCTTTTTGCGCCATAACTTGATCGACGTGAGCAGGCTTAACTCCTTCAGGCAATGGCTCGTCGAAGGCAAATGCGAAAGCGGAAGAAAGCGATAAAGTAACAATTACTAACTTAGGAAATTGAGACAGACATTTGAATGCAATCATTGACGTTTTCTTTCGATTTGCGGACTTTCAGTAGGAATTTTGAAGATTCTCCATCAAAACTTCGCGCAAATCAATTTCGGCTTGAGCACTTTTTTTCCAACGTAATTGCGCCATTTAAAAATTCAAAAAAACCACTCAAAAATTCAAGCAAAAACAGACCGATTCAATTTTCAAATAAATTTTCTCAAGTTCACGCACCGGCAAACCGATGTTACTTGCGTTCAGCAATGGAGCTAAAAAAGATGGAATTGAAAATATTTACTTTGAAATTTACGACGTTTAAAATTTTAGAACAGTCGCTTTTATTCGCTTTTATAAGTTTCACTGCCTGCAAAAATGAAACAGTGGTTTCTGGCGCAGGAGCCCAAGGCACGGTGCAAGACAGCAATGGAACAAAAGATAAAAAAACAACTCCAACGTTACCCGGCCAGACACAACCTGGACAAGTTGCAATACTTCCCCCAGAGCAAGCAAATGTTTCGGCAAAGCAAGCGGCATTAACAGTGTGCAATGCACCCAAGGAAAGCGCCGAACGCAAAGCTGCTTTGCAAATTATTTCAGCCTATAAACTAGGGACTGAAAAATACGACAATGCCACCGCAATTGCTAGCCCTGCCGCTTGCATAGACTCTATTCGCCTGGCTGCAATTTATGTCAATTTAGTTTCTGGAGTTCCCGCAAGCACATTAATAGGACAAGCTCTGCAAGAAACGGGATTCTGCAAAAGTAATTTGGCTCAATTAGCACGAAATTTTCATGGGATGAAAGCAACTGTTGATAAAAAATACTTTACAAATTGGGCTGGCGAACACTACACAAAAGCTTCAAGTGAAAACGTTACAGGTGAAGGGAATTTGGTGGTCAGTGCATTTATGAAATTCACACACCCCGACTTCAGTTTTTATTCGCTTGCAGAGCGTCTTATTATACCAGGATATCCTTATTTAAAATGCATTCCAAAACGCAACAATACAGTCGAATTTATGAACTGCGTTGGAGCATCGTGGGCTGTGCATGGAGAATACGCTAAAGCAGTTTTGGGATTTAGAACCACTTATAAATTAGAACAATGTGAACTTACAAAAAACGAGTGGCAACTGAACGATAAGTTCAAAAATATTTCGAATTAATTCAATTCTAATTTTAAAAATCGATTTCCAAGAAAATCCGAATTAATGTTCGACAACAAATTTATTTCTGTCGAATCGAATTTGTCGCCCATAAATACCACCAGGAGCACGTTTTCCTGCAGAAATAACCATTACAATTTCGGCCCCGCGGGGTAAATTTAAAAGTTTGCGCACTCGACTTGAGTCGAAGCCTTCCATAGGGCATGTGTCAAAACCTTCGGCACGCATTGCCAACATGTAATTTTCGCAAGCCAATGCGCAGCTCTTAATTGCCCAAATTTTTACATCAGTATTGCTGACAGGCTCACGAGGTGTAGGTGTTTTTAAACCTCTTATAAACATAACAATTCGCTTAAAAAACCCAATAATACTTAAAGGCCCTTGGGTCATGACCAATGGAATTAATTTTTCGTAGTAAAACATTGCCGATTTTGGAGTATCGTTTCGCTTTTTAAGCATTTCAATCATGAGTTTTACATTAGTACGCCACGTATTTGTGCGTGCAACAAATACTACGAGTTCTGCCGCCGACATGGCTGTGGGTTGAGACAAACAAGCTTGTTTTAAGAGCTGTTTTTTATTTTCCGAGCGCACCCAGTGAAATTCCCAAGCCTGCAAATTAGATGAATTTGGTGCTCGCATTGCAGCATCTAGGCACCGATTTACGACTTCTTGCGGAATGGGAGTCGCATCAAACTTTCGCACGCTTCGACGCGAATCTAATGCTTTATAAAACTCTTTTGAATCAACAGGAATAGACTCTTCGTGGTATGAAGTTTCGGGAAGTTTTGTCAGTATGCTGTCGCTCGCCATTGAGAACCCTTTGCCACAAAATATTTAATGATTACGCTATTTCACCACATATCGTAGCAAAATCCAAGTTCTCTACCTTCAACAAGCTAAACGAAAATTTTGGAAGTCAAATTGAAATTGCTTTTCAAAAAAGTTGAATTGATATTTCGCCCTCAGCCTTCATATCATCTAAGAACTTTACAAAGCTTCTTATTAAAGACAATACTGTTGATTCACTCTCTACAGAGGAAATCAACACAATATGTTTACCGGAATTGTCCAAGGAATTGCAACGCTCGTAGCAATGAATCAAAAGAGCGGATATTTAACCATTAAAGTGAAATTTCCGCAGGAACATTTAATTGCGCTTGAAATAGGTGCAAGCGTTGCCTTAAATGGTGTGTGCCTTACGGTTGTATCAATCGAAAAAGATATTATCGATTTTGATGTGATTCAAAATAGCCTAAAAATAACTACATTTGATATCATTAAAATTGGCGATTCCATAAATTTTGAGCGGTCATTAAAAAATGATTCTGAAATTGGCGGGCATTTTTTGTCGGGTCATGTCGATTTTTCGGCTAAAGTAACAAAAATATGCACAAATCAATTTGGGCATGGCATTTCGATTTTGATAGACACCAATTGGATGAAATATATTTTTGACAAGGGATTTATTGGCATAAATGGTGCAAGTTTAACAGTTGCAGAAGTGGATAAAACAGCTCAAGAACTCACTTGCTGGATTATTCCAGAAACACTCACTAGAACCAATATGAGCCAACTGCAAGTTGGTAGTTTAGTAAATATAGAAATCGACAGAAATACTCAAATTATTGTTGACACACTTTCGCGTGTGGCTCATGAACATTTTGGAAAATTAAGTCAATCAATCGAAAATATTATGAGAGATATGGGTACAGCAGAAGTTTTAAAAAACCAATTAAATAAGTTAGGGAAATAGAATTTTTAATCGGGTATAAAAATTCTCAATTGAGTAAAAATAGTGTCCAATCTTTTTACAGCCTCAGTCCGTCACATGAGTCAGCATATAACTACTCATTTAATGCAATGGAGCCCTTCATGGAGAAATGTTACGACGCCTTAATAGTCGGAGCGGGAATTTCTGGATTATCAGCTCGTAATCATCTGATAGAATCAAATTATTCGACATGTGTATTGGAAAAAAGCAGAGGCACAGGTGGACGTATTGCAGTTCGAAGGGGCGAAGGCTGGGTTGCAGATTTTGGCGCACAATTTACAAACGGTCAAAATGATTTATGGAAGTCTGTGTTACAAAACGAAGGCGATAATCTGAAGGAAATTGAGGTCACTGAAAATTCCCAGGTCTCAATAAGATACATTCATAAATTAGGAATGAATTCTTTTGCAAAAGCACTGACTAAAAATGCTGACCACATTAACCCAATTTTCTTTGGCTTAAAGGTCACAAGAATTTTACGGTCACACAATCGGAATTTTAATTGGTCTGTTGAAACAGAATGTGGAAAAAAAATTGAGAGCCGTTCGCTGATACTCACAGCTCCATTGCCACAAACTCTTGAGCTCTTGCAAAATTCTCCACTGCTCATAAAAAAAACTGATTTAGAATATTTGAAACAAATCGAGTACGATAAATGCCTTTGTGTCATTACTGAAATTGAAGGCTTAGTACCGAACTCAGTAGCAGCCGTTTGGAAAAATCCTAACGCTGCTTTAGCCGGTATTTACAATCAGCAGAAAAAGGGAATTATAAGCTGTAAATCAGTTTGGGTCGTCCACGCATCGCCAACATTTAGTTCTATTTATTGGAATGAGTCTCAAGAAAATATTATTTCAAATATGCTATTTGAAACAAGCGCAGCCTTTAAATTTTCAGAAAACAAATTTTCAGAAAACGAAATTTCTTTTAAAAATACAGCACTGCACAAATGGCTGTATTCAAGTCCAATTCGTACATTAAAAGAAGAGGCTTTTGAATTGCAACTAGAGGAAGAAAATCCGAAGCGCGCACCAATCATTTTAGCTGGAGATTCATTTCGAAGATCTTCAGTCGAAGGGGCTTTTTGCTCTGGGTTAGCCGCCGCAAAAATGGTCTGTAAAAAATTTAATTTTTTAAACCCATAAACGAAAATTTTGAACAAAATTATTGTTGCAAAAATATCTAGCTATTGATAATGAAAAAAGTGCTTATTTTTTAACTATCTAAAATGTATTTGAGGCTCCACTATGGCTCATTTTTTAGTCATTGCCGCTAGCAGCGGAATTGGTCAGGCAACTGTTGAATTGCTAAAAGATGCCGGCCACACCGTTTTTACGACTGCTCGAAACAATCAAAAAATCAACCCTGACGCTGTGCTTGACGCTACAGATTTTAATGCAGTGAGTGAAGTCTTTAGCCAAGCGGGAGAAATAGATGGCGTGGTGAACTGCAGCGGATCTCTTTTGTTAAAATCAGCTCATTTGACTTCTAAAGAACAATTTCAAAACGTAATCGATGCTTCACTCACCACTGCGTTTGCAACAGTTCGAGCTGCGGGTAAGCATATGACGAAAGGGGGTTCGGTTGTACTGGTTTCTTCGGCTGCAGCCCTTGAAGGTCTCGCCCATCACGAAGCAATTGCTGCGGCCAAAGCAGGCGTTGTGGGACTCACTCTTTCAGCCGCTGCAACATACGCTTCATCGAATTTAAGAGTGAATGCTGTTGCTCCTGGCCTTACCGAAACACCTCTCACTGCATCATTGTTCGCGAACGAAAGTGCGCGAAAATTGTCGGAATCTATGCATGCACTCGGCAGACTCGGAAAACCCCAAGATATTGCGCGCGCAATTGTTTTTCTGCTCGACCCAAAGAACAACTGGATTACGGGTCAAATACTGGCTGTAGACGGTGGATTATCGTGCATTCGCCCAAAGGGAAAATCATGACGCTAGAATTAGACAACACCCTGCTGGATAAAATCATACGCATGGCATGGGCTGACGATGTGTCATTTGACGAAATTAAAAAAAAACTCGGCGTTTCTGAGCCTGAAGTCATTAAAATTATGCGAAGTCATTTAAAAGAAAGTAGTTTCATGCTCTGGCGAAAGCGGGTTACAAACCGAATGTCAAAGCACCGCAAACGAAAAAAATTTCTTCGCGAAGAAACAGAAAGGCAACGGACTTTTTCAGAATAGATGTGCGGTGAGCAGGCTCAATATTTTAAAAACCCCTCCCAGGTCCTTTATTTTTCTGAGCGCTTCGGAAATAGTTTGTCGACCTTTTTTAAAATTAAGTCAATCAATCGAAAATACGATGAGAGATATAGGAACAGCAGAAGTTTTAAAAAAACCAACTCAATGGCATTTGTAAATAGAACTTTTATTCAAGCTGAAACAATACACACTGAGGGCGCCAATGTATTGTTAAAAGTTTTCATTGAAGGCCAATTAGTCTAAGATCTTTTAAACCTGAATTTGAGAAGTCACTTAAAAGTTATAATAACGCACGATGCTGAGAGGGCGATTCGTCTATGTATAATTCCAATGTAAATGTCGCAATTGTGAGGTCTCTCGCAGTTGCTTACCTCGCTTTGGCTGCCTGCAAACCTAGGATCTTCAATGAGAAAAGTTCCGCGAAGTCTGAATCTGGCGACCAACAGGCACCCGGCAGTGCTTCTTTCGACGAACGCTTTCCTGCATCTGACAAGGTGATCATGAAATGCACCCAGGATACCGTTGAAGTGGCCACGATGTTTGGGCGATTTCACGGAGATTCTACAGTCAGCGAAATCTGGTTCGAGTTCTCTCAACAAGCAAAAGCGGTGAAAGATTACTCTTGGCTCCTTAAAATCCTATCACCGAGTTCAAGCTCAACCTCGAACGGTAAATTCTCAACGGCGAAGATAAAAGTGTTGATGGATGGTGCAGACAAACGGGATCAGAATTGCGAGTGGATGAACACTTTTTATATTCCTCCGATAATGACCCAAGGAGACTCTGGCAAAGTTTCCCATAATAGGTTCAAATTCAAGACCTGTGCCGGAATCTCCAAGGACGGAGAGCGCATAGAAATACTAGAGAATACTGGAGGCTCCTCCAAATCCGAGAGTCAATTTGGTCTCATTGGCAATTCAAAGATTGGCCTCAAATGCGAATTATTAGTCGACAGCGTGCAGAACTTGAAAGCCCGGTCTCAGGAAGACCGACTTATGGACCCTGTATTACTTGACCGTTCAGGAAACTTCTTTAAAAAAGGTGCCCGGGACTGGAAACCTTCGGCTGATCATCCGCTCATTGGGGCTCTGAAATCTTACGCTGTTCAGTTCAAGGTCACGGACTCCCGAAACGAGACCCACGTTGGGTATGCCGCCGCAGAGAGTGCACAAAACGATCCCAAAAAGTTAGCAGTCTGCCAGACTGACATGAAAATCGGCTCCCAGGCGAACATCGTTAGCAGCAAGAGCGACGAGAGATCTGCCAAAGAAACGGTGTCAGTCTATAGCAAAACGGATCTGGGCTGGTTAATCAACTGCGATAAAAAAGGGGTCAAACGCATCGAGATACCATTCAGCGAAATGAGCAAGATTGAACTCGTGGAACCGCCGAACTACCAAATCCAAGAATTGATGCGCAAACAGCTGGACAAGTGAGGGGGCTCTTCAGTAGTTTCTGCAAGGTTATTTATGGGATGCATGGCTCCATGCATTATTTTTTTAGAAACTCGCGGACTTTTTTTGAAATCTCTTCTTCTTTTATAAATGAAGTTTCCGATGGAAAAGTTCCTGTGTTTGGATCGTAATTGATTATTTGGCTTTTGGTAAAGACTGAGAATTTACGAAGACAAGAGTCTATTGGCGGCTTTCTATACCAGTACGATTCTGTTTCTAAAGATCTACTTTTCTCACAGTTGAATGATTTGCAGAAGTGATCTGCCAAATATTCTACTATTTCTTTGTGAGGACCCTTGACATAAATTGTGCCACCTTTAATTGGACTCCCGCGCTCGGCAGCGTAGCAATTCATCGTTTTTGCAGCAACAATAGCGGATTGAGCTTTTTCGTTAGAAACATCTGGCGCATTTCGTGGTGTAAACATTCCGAATCCAAACACAAAATTGTCGGTTTCATTTGGCACTTTTCTTTTGGTCTTACTTCGGAGGTCTTCTGCGCCATATATATTTTTCAATTCCGCTTCTGAGGCTTCGAACAGATTTGCAGAATGAGTGATTCCTCCTTTGACTTTATTTAAATCGACTCCCTGATCCTTTAAATATTTCCACAGCGCAGTGCTCGAAAATGGTAAAGGATTTTCTGAATCGAAACCCTTGCAGCTACTGTCTACGGATGGCAAATCGACCTTTGGGTTGAGCTTTGAATAAAGAATCAAGTCTCCTTCTTTTTTATCTTCGACGCTTAACATGAGCTTAGATTTGTTAAATTGTCGTCGAACGCTTTTTGAACCAAAAGATAGACATTCATTTAATAATTTTGATAGTTTGTCCTTAACTCTAACTCCCTCTTTGCAGTACTCGGCAAGAAAATCGTCGGCAAATTTTTCAGGAGTGGGAATATTTGACAAGATTGTCACACTAGCGAAATATTTTTTATCGCTATCAATCGCTACGCAGCCCTGCACAAGATTCTTTTCTTTCAGATATTTGGTCAAAAAAGGTTCTGGTTCCAAATACCAGGTAAAGTCGGATGGAAAAGCGACCTGGTGGTAGAATAATTGGTCAGATGAAGTCTCTGCGGCTTCTGTTTTTTTTGTATTTAATTCGCTATTGAAAGAACGATTTTTGCATGAATTAGTAGATAGACTTAGAATGCACAGAGCAATGAGGTATCTGGTTTTAGTGTTCATATGTTTCCTTGTTGAGGTTCGATTGTTGCTGAAGGGTGCGACCCAAATTCTCTGACGATGTTACCAGTTCCCCGCGCATCATATTAGAGGCTGGTTATGCTTTTTGACACTTGACATGACAATGTCGGAATTTCGCCTTAGTTACCAGAGTTTTTGTGGCTAAATTTTTACGATATTGTTTTTCATCGTCCAATAATCTCAATACAACTTCGCTAGCAGAAAGTCCTTCTTGAGCGGC
>JAYTOT010000039.1:0-2559 GCA_043747645.1 Pseudomonadota bacterium
ATCTGCCTCACATGTTTGTTCCAAATGACTGGCTAGGTCTTGTTTGAGCGGGATTTACACCCGCTGGTTTACGTGCCCTTTGCTTGGCGCACTCATGGAATCCTTCCTCAAGGATACAAAATAAACTTTAGTTTTGTAGCACAAATTCCGATACTCAAACAAGATTCGGTGATGAAAAATCACGTCCGGACTGAGATGAGAATTTGAGTTCTACTGGGAAGGGAATCCATTGAAACCGAAATCCCTGTTACGTTTCATTTCTCTAGTTTCTGTTTCGCATGTTGCAATTTCACAGATCGCAATTTCACAGATTGCTTTCGCGGAATCTCATTCTAATTCGAAACGATCCGCGAGAGAAACAGAAGAATCAGATGGAAGTTCCGCCGAAAACAGAAAAAAAATTATGGCAAGCGCGGGTATGGAACTGTATTTTGGATATAGTTATGTTTTGGGATACCAAATTAAACCGGATCTTAATTTAGAGTTATGGTATGACACTCTAGACTATATTAGACTATTTGGCGGCTGTGCATATAGCGTATCTGCAAGTTCTACTTTTACCGGAGCCCGCGGACGATTTTATTTTGGAAACAGCTTTAATGTCTCTGGATATTCATATTATAGACGTGAAAAATATATTTGCGAAATTGATCATCGAGTAGCAACTGATTCAAATGGAACTCAGACCCAAATCACATCTGGTTCATCTATGGATAAAGATTACGCCGCACTTGGCATAGGTTTCTCAATCGGAAACCGGTTGCAATGGGAAAATTTTTATATTGGCGGTGAATGGTTTGGTTTAGGGTCTGATACTGTGGTTAAAAATTACCACACAAATAAAGCATCAAATGGAGCAAAACTAATTCTCTCCCGACTCACCATTGGCGCTTCAATTTAAATAATAAGTCGTCGAAAGCAAAGCGGTCCAAGCAAATCCGTCTACATTTTGAACGTTTTGCAGTCCCGCTAATTTCTGCGACTTGCCTTGGCCTTTTTGCACACTGGCACCCACCCCAATTTGACTCGCAGGTTGTGCCCAGGAAATCACCGAATTGAGACCATAAAAATCGACATGGTCGGCCTGCCCTGTTTTTCCCGTTTCTACTTTGGGTCGCGAATCTAAATTTGTAAAAGCTCCCAGTCGAAATGGAATTCCAGGAGTTAAATAATACTCCATTCCTAATGCATAATTCGTAATTGCCAATCGCGAGAGTGCTACACTCTTATGCGATTCTACAGCAAATTGATGCGACACATCTCCTGCAATAAGAAGGCGCGTGCTAGCAAATAATGCTGCGCCAAAACGCAATTCCATGGGTCCCGATAAAAACGGATCGGCAATTTCAGAATGAAAAGCTTTTCCATCTGTGGAATACGAACCATTAGGTGTTTTGTGTTCAATTTTACCTGTTGCAAACAATTTTTTATTTTCTAATTGCGCAGCCGTGGCTCCTTCTGAAACCAAATCTGAATCAGAAATAATGTCTCCATTAGCAAAACGATTGAACCGCGTTGCATCACCATTAAACTCCAGACCTTGGCTAAAATAAAATGTTTTTCGCAACATTAAGCCAAATGATAACTTTTCAAATAAAACAGTCTGCAGGCCAAAACTAGGCTCAACGCCCCAAGCATTTAATTTGAGTCTTTTGTTTGAAGTTTGGGCGGCATACATTTCGCCCTTGGCAATTGCATTTGCATTGAGTTTTAAGGATGTCTTAGAAATAATTTGACCCACATCTTGGTATTCTTGCTCCAAAACATCAAGCTTTTGAATTCCACATCCCAATCCAAAACTAAAAACTTCGCCAAACCTTCGCCCCAGAGCAACGGCGCCATGAACAACAGTCGATTTTTTATTGACCGTACGGTGAAAACTTTTAATTGAAAGGGCTGCTTCTGAAATATAATCGTCTTGATCTTGAAATTCATAATCGGTGGCATAAATGGCAAAAGCTCCAACTAATCCGTCCCAAATATTATCGAGGCGCTTCAGGCTGCCAATGAATGAAGGAAAAAATCCGTCGCTTTTTTCGACGAAATTATCGTCACCTATAATTTTTCGATATGTCACTTTTTTGCTAGTATATGCGTTTGCCGAAGCAGAAATGCTATTACCTTGCGCGAAACCTAATCCTGCCGGATTAAATATAACGCCACTGGCATCGTCGGCTACTCCCGTAAAAGCACCACCCAAACCTATGGCTCTATCGCCCATTGGAGCATTATTATAATAAAAAATATTTGCTTTGGCCTGAAGTGGAGAAATCAAACAAAACGCTGATATAGTTTTAATGACTGTTTTATTTGACAAATAAATTCTATTTAATTTCATCTTTCACCAATCAAAATATTTTTAATTTTTTAATTTTTTCTGGGCGCAACATTGATTTAAATTTATTAAATCGTATGGCTCCAATTGCACCATTGACCATTTTTTCATCAAAAATAGCCAGAGCTGCGTTCAGTTTTTCTTTTCGAACTTCAACTGAGGGGTGTGTTTTTTCGAGGCCCTTAGTTTTTACTTCCAATTTTTTTTGTGCCAATCTGTCGAAA
>JAYTOT010000040.1:0-1491 GCA_043747645.1 Pseudomonadota bacterium
TTCAGGTAAATTTGTTTACGTCTGCAACTTATGCAACAAGTAAAAGTGCGAAGAATTTGTGATTCAAATGAAATTCTATAGACTCAATATTTTAAGAACCCCTCCCAGGTCCTTTATTTTTCTGAGCGCTTCGGGAATCGTTTGTCGACCTTTTTTATCGCAAAGTTTTATTTGCACAGTGCGAAGAATTTTAAGTGCGATATTTCTCAGCGTAGCAAGATTATGTGCCAAATTACCGGCTCGACACCTTGATTTATCTTCGCCCATAAATCCATCTTTTACATAGTGGTTTTTTGATTCAACAGTCCAATGTTCGCGATTTGCTTTTAAAAATTGTTCAGGATTCATTTCTTCAGACTTTCTGCTGGTTATAAGGTAGGCAATTTCAAAATATTCTTTTCCAGATTTAATATTTTTTTGCGTTCTGACCACCGTGGCAATTTGTTCTGCTCCAGGAAAATAAAGTGCTACTTTTCCTTTTGAGCCAATATTTGTAGAAACCCATATTTCACGAGACTCTTCCCGTCCATGACTTTTTTCGAATGTGGATGCGTGAGGTTTTTCAATATTTTCATTCATTTTAAGATTTTTTATGTCTTCAAAAATAATCTTATTATTGGCTTTTATGACCATTAAATAGTCCGCCTTTTTTTCACCGACTATCATCTCAGCTAACGCTTTATTTGCATGCAGAGCATCTCCAGTAAGTAAGCAGCCTAAAAGAGATGTATTTGAAATCCATTTGACTGCCGCCTCTCGCTCTTGCCCTGTTCCTAAAATAAGTTGTTGGCCTAGAACTTCGCCGCTGCCATGCTCAACAATATTTAAAATCTCAGGAGGCTTGGAGTTTGAAGAGTGGGCTCCGCATAGTCTTTTTCCATCTAATGCTAGAATTTTACCTTCTAATGCCGTACTTTTAAGCCAAGAATTCACGCAATCAGCCATTTGTACAGAATCGATTGTGCGGAGAAGTCGCCGAAAAGTGCTTTCGTCGGGAATTGTTGCCTTAAAATTTAGCCTTTTTCGCTGCGATGGGTGCAACGACCCGAGCCAATATGGAATCTGATTTATGCTTATTATTCCGTCAATCATTGCTAATACAGTAGTAGCTAGAATACTATCTAGTCGATAATCGCCGGTGCGCTTTCGAGGGTCATTCACATTTTTGAGAACTTCAAGAAGCCCCCCTTTCCTGCGACATTCAAATCTGGTAACTTATTCAAAGCAACCTCCAGTGATTGTTGGCTAAACAAATCGTTTTTGGAGGTTGTCTTCTTTTTATTTAAAAAAATCAAATCAATTTGAATATTTAGCTGTCGAGATTGTGTGTCGGAGCTGCTGACGCCGTTGCCGTGATTGAAGCAGCACAAGACGAAGCAGTGGAAATCCAGCCCCCTCTTGCTGATTCCCATGTTGCGGAAATGCAATTTGGTTGGCGTTTGTATCCTCTGTCGTCATAGTCGTGCCATCAATTGCATACGGAGAGAAGCC
>JAYTOT010000041.1:0-1172 GCA_043747645.1 Pseudomonadota bacterium
ATTAAAAATCCAAATTTTGATCCGGCTTTAGTTACAGATCAAACTTCGGCACACGACCCCATGCATGGTTATGTGCCGCAGGGTTATTCTATGGAAAAAGTGCGTGAACAAAGAATTAAAAATCCTAAAAAAGTTGAATCGGATGCCATGCAAAGCATTGCTGTGCATGTAAAGGCAATGTTAGAATTAAAGGCACGCGGAATTCCAACATTTGATTACGGAAATAATATTAGAGCAATGGCTAAAAAAGCTGGAGTATTAGATGCATTTAAAATTCCAGGATTTGTTCCTGAGTACATCCGAAATTTATTTTGTGAAGGCCGGGGGCCGTTCCGTTTTGTTTGTTTGAGTGGTGATCCTGCTGATTTAGCTAAGGCTGATGCTGCCCTCAAGAAGCATTTTAGCAAAAATGAGGGCGTTCAGCGGTGGCTCGAACTCGCTCCAACGCGCATTGCAATTCAAGGGCTCCCCTCGCGCATATTGTGGCTGGGATACGGGGAAAGAGCTGAGGCAGGTCGCATTTTAAACGACATGGTTGCCAGTAAAGAAATTTCGTGCCCTGTTGTGATTGGTCGCGATCACCTCGATTGCGGGAGTGTGGCATCGCCCTATCGCGAAACTGAAGCAATGAAAGATGGGTCTGATGCTGTAGCCGATTGGGCACTTTTAAATGCATTTGGCAACATTGCCAGTGGCGCAACTTGGGTGAGTTTTCATCATGGTGGTGGCGTCGGTATGGGATATTCGTTGCATGCCGGAATGGTGATTGTGGCCGATGGAACAAAAGAAGCTGAAGAACGTTTAGATCGAGTTCTCACTTTCGACCCTGGAATGGGAATATTTAGGCATGCAGATGCTGGTTATGAAAGTTCCCAAGTTATTGCTAATTCCAAAATGAAGGCAGACACTGTTACGGCGTTACAACCTCGATACTATCCTCGCTCTCGCTAAAGGGTAAATCAATGTCAAATGAGTTTTTTTCGCTGACAAGTAAGATTAAAAAAGTCTCTGAAAACAGCCCTGTTTTGATATTTAAAGACGCAGCTTGTGTTGTTACCATGCAATGCTATGAAAGCGATAATCTCGACCCCAGTTCGCTTTTATGGTTGGGCATTAAAAAAGATGTCGATGTTGTTATTAAGAATGGTCGGGTTTTTTCTATTGAAAAAAAC
>JAYTOT010000042.1:0-3812 GCA_043747645.1 Pseudomonadota bacterium
GACCTAGCCGCGAGGCTTGAAGTCTCGAAACAATTTTTGAATGACGTTGAAAACAACCGCAAAAAGGTTGGTATCCCATTTATCCAAAAATTTGCGACCAACCTGGGCTTTTCGCCCGACACATTTGTGAGTGTTTATTTAAGAGACCAACTGCGCGAAGCTGGAATGACAGAATATGAGGTTCACTTAGTTAAAATGGTGGGATGAATTTCGTTGGCACACTGGGAAGCAGCTCAAAAATTAAAGCGGATTTGCGGAATTTTTCAGAATTGATTTCCAGCCACCATGGGTCCTCCAGTCTTACACGAGTCTATTATAACAGGCGGTTATTTTGCCCATTCAGTTGCAATTTATACCTGATGCACCCGCATTTTCCGGTCGGTTGAAAGTAAGCTTTCGCTTTAAGCCAGCGCAGGGCACGATTTGATTGTAGCCAAACACAAGACTTGCAAATTGAGGGCGGGGCAACTTGTTTTTTGACTTTGATGACATTAACATAGTAAATGTCAGAATTCTAAAAAATATTGTAGTAGGGATTCGAGTTTAGTGACAAAGTTAAAACAAATAGCATTGCATTGCGTTTAGCGCGAGGTGAGTATCTGTTAACAGTTCATGCTTTTCAAAGGCAACAAGAAAGAGCCATATTGGATGCAGATATTAGGTCGTGTGGTAAAACTGCTCGAAATATTTATTGGCAAAATGAACAAGATTCTTGGCGTCTCGACGGGAACGATATTGACGGTTTTCCGCTTTCTATTATTGCAGTAGAAGAACAAGATTTGCTTATAATTACAATGTTTCGACCTCAATCATTAAGGAAGAAAAAATGAAATCAAAAACCATTGATTTTGCTTCAAGCGGCTTGCCATATATTTTTGTGACTGTACCGGTAAAATCTAGCTCTGTAGGTGAAATTATTGGAGTGCCATTAGAACGTATTGAAAAGGCAGTAGCGGTAGAAATTATTCGAAAAGGAATTCCATTGGGAGGGGCGGAGGTATCGTTTTTGCGCAAAGTTCTGGGGCTTTCTTTGCAAAAATTGGCGCTCAAGCTTGGTGTGTCAGCGCCAGCCGTTCTCAAATGGGAAAGGGAAAAAGGGCGACTGCATCCTATGAATGAAGTTGCATTAAGAGCATTGGTTGCAGAGCATTTAGGCATATCTTTGGAGGGGCATTTTTCGGTATTGGTGGGAAGAGAGCACACTCCTACCAGCTTGCGTTTAAAGGTTGCTTAAATTAGGGTGCGTCTAATATGGACGACGGAAAAATGTTTTTGAGAAGTTGGAAGCCCGTTACCTTAATTCACCGAAAGCAGCTGGCTCTCAATGATGGAAATTTTGCACTCTCTTACGAGTGGGCGCAAAAACCTCTTTGTTGTCTAGAGTCGTCTGAACTCCTGCGTCAATTTTGAGGTTAGCTCTTCTATTGAATAGCATATAATATTAATGGATAACTTCCCTTCAATGTCGTCTCAGTGTAGTCTCCCTGTCGTCTGTTAGTGGCAAAATGAAACATGGTGATAACATTTTAATATAAAAGAAAAATGTCTGTGTGCTGTCTCGGCAATACTTTCAGGAGAAGAAATGGATCAGGCGGAGCTCGAGCGCGTCCTCCAAAAAGGCACAATCGAAGAACATCAGCTCGACGGAGTTGAATTCAAGGAAAGTTGAGAGCAGTGGCACGGGCGAGTCATCTCCGCACTTTCGAACCGCCAGGGCAACACGCCGACGTGGATTGTCGTAGGAGTTAGTGATAAGGGGCAGGGCACTCCAAAGCCTGTAAATTGGGCTCGAGAAACCGAGCTCGCTGTTTCAAATCACATCAACCAATACCTAAATCCTAGTTGGATGCCCTGGAGCAATTCTAAAGATGCCACTGCAGCACTTGCCATTTCGCGCAGTGGATTTGCGGAAAAACGCAAACGCTGGGGTATGGTTTAGAGTGCTTTTTGTACCATAGCACTCCGGATCCAAAATTTTGGACAACGCGCAATTTATATCTCGCTAAAATCAAAAGAACTATTTTAGGAAGATCCAAAAATTTGGACAAAAATCCATGATTTTGGATTTTTTGTGGCCATAATTGAGGATTTTGCTCTTTTTAGATTGGTGCTTTGCGTTTGGGATAAGAGCAAATGAAGCTGATTTTCGACTGAGTAAGGGGAGTTTCGTTTGAAGCCTTTAAAATTAGGTACTTGACATGCCTTCACGTCGTTGCCGTGTAGTGTTATTAGGTATTTATAATCAATGATACTATTTATAGTAGTATTTTTTAAAAACTCCTATAAAGTAGATTGCAGGGGGTGCCGATGAGTCATTGGAACGTGGAAATGTGGGAGGACGATTCTGGGCATTCGCCGGTTAAAGAGTGGTTAAATGGGCTATCAGACGAGCAAGTCATCGGGCTTTCAAAAACTATCAAACTTTTGGGTGAGTGCGGCAATCAACTCAGAATGCCACACAGCAAAGCTTTAGAACGAGGGGTTTTTGAACTTCGTGAACGTCGATTTGGATTTCGAATTTACTACTGCTTTCGGAACGGGAGGATCGTTGTGTTACTTTGCGGTGGAGACAAAGATTCACAGAAAAGGGATATAAAGACTGCTCGTGAAATTATGAAATTACTGAAGCAAGAGGACAAAAAATGAAGACGAAAAACTTTCGAGAGTATTTGCAAGAAAGATTTGACGAAAAAACGATTCAAGAGATCGAAGCCCAGGCAGATATTGAGGCGGAAAACCTTAAAAACCTACAAGAAGAAGTGTCAAAGGCTGTGGCAGCATACATGTCTGAGCAAAAAATTGGATTCAACGAACTTGTGAAACGGTTAGGAACAAGTCCATCGCAAATTGCCAAAATTCAGCGCGGCGAGGCTAACGTAACTCTTGCTACTTTAGCACATTTTGGATCTTTGATTGGAAAAAAACCAAGAGTTGTATTTGAGTAAGTAAATATAATCAGCGGAAAAAGATCATAATTTAGCGAGAACTTTTTTTAATTCTTCGAGCGCACTATTCATAGAGTCATTGTCTCGCGGATAGACCGCTTTTCTCCAGTGCGTAAGAGCTTTAGTAGGGTTGGAATCCTTTATAATCAGCCAATTTTCGAGTTCTTGCGATTACTATAAATTTCGCACATCTTTTGAAAGTAGGGTTTGATTTTTTCTTCTTCAATAGAACTTTCAAAATCGATCTAGATATCAGTAAAATCTCTTAAAATTGAGTTTTGCCCACATCCATTAGTTCAAAATTTCGAATCCCTAGATTAAAAAAGACATAAGTATCGATCAGTTAGGTGATTTTAGGTATTTCAGTTTGACAATTTAACAAAAATTCCTCATTTCTGTTCCTGGATTGTAAGCGATTTTTGATGATGTGGGTCATTGGGACTCAAAAATGAAACAATTAGGCTTGTATCAACAACTATCATCGCCTTTGCTCCTTCACAGCCTCAATAGAATCGAAGTCGCTTGTCCACTCTGAAGCAAATTCCTGGGCAGTTTTTAAAGCCATTTTTAAGCTCAATTTTTTTGCTTCTATATTTTTAGATACTAATGGTGCAAGCTGTAATTTTCCATCGATAATTTTGGCACTAAACTCAGTGCTGTTTAACAATTTAAGTTCTTCTACTAGGTTTCCTGGAAAAATCATTTGCCCATTTGCATCAAGCTTTACCCGAAATGCTTTTGACATATTTAAACACCACTTCTCGCCACATAATACCAATTACGTAATTTAAGTACCGTTATGCGCCCAATCTCTTGTGCAAAGATTTTTGATATTTCCTTCTTCGTCGCAAAAGCTATTCCATGCTG
>JAYTOT010000043.1:0-3641 GCA_043747645.1 Pseudomonadota bacterium
AGCTGCTCAGGCCCAAAAAACCGTAGTGCCTTCTGCTCCTGCCTAAACCTAACCCATTCTAAAAAATCTTAAAACCTGCCGCTCGTGAAGCGCTTACGGAAAGAAGACAAGTCGGAGACCATTTTTGAGTGTCAGGGCGAGAATTCTATTTCGGTCACTTCGACTGGAAAGTTCAGGTATTCGAAGGATAGAGATGGAAGCGATCTCTTTGTCCCAGAGGTGTCCATTAAATCGAAGGCCTTGTCCGATGCGGTGCTGAGTGGCGAACCGAGAAATGTTAATACTGCTCCGATCAATCACACGCTTCCCAAAGGCACAACCCTGAATTTTTCGGGTTTCTTCGATCGTCTGGACCCGAATTTCTTCGGAGCTATTAATCTTTCTTTCAAAGACAAACGCGCCAGCACTGAGATATCGCTCGATAAGAAGCTGTTTTACTGGAATTCTATCGACTTAAATCTTGAAAAAATGACCGCGAGCGTTTACTTGAGCACAGCAGTGCAAGATGACGGTGAAGACGGGATGATGCATTTTGCATGGAAGGGTTTCAAAAGCTGTACTCAGGAAAAAAATAAGTTTTTGTATCTTTTGGAATGCTTGACTGCCGACAAAGCTCAGCGGGATTTTGGACGGGCCTGCAAAGAAAAGAAATTTTAGAATATTAGATCACCATTGCCTGCCGGAGAATCAACTGAAGCCCAGCGAGATAAGATGATTTCACCAGCTCAAAGCCCTGATGGAAGATGCAGTCAAAGTTGGCCTGCGCACTTAAAAAAAGCTTCTCTCCACATTTTGGGAAGGCTCAAAAAATATTCCAACTCACCCGACTAGGCACCAAAATGCGCAGCACAACGGTGGCCGAGTTAGGCAAACAGTTGATGAGCAGTGGATGACCGCGCATCTCAACAGTACGAGCCTCGGTTGGCGCCTGACAACTCCGTTATGCAACGCCGACAAAGTTAAATCTGATCCCGAAAACTGGACGAAGTAGTATATCGTGGGCACGACCTAAAAGTAGTATATCGTGGGCACGACCTAAAAGTGACTATGGTGGGTTTGTTCTCAGCTGGGGCACTGCCCCATAAGCATTAACTTGTTTCAAATACCTTCTCATATGCTTCAATTTGTGGAATTCGTTTTCTCGCGGCGTCTGCTAAGGTTGCATCGATGTCGGGCCAATTCTTAAGAATATTTTTTAGACCTAGGCTTGGCTCAATAGCCTGTTGGATTTGATGAAACAAAAATTGAAATTCGCGCCAGCGGCTTTGCTTGCGCCCTTTATATTTTGACGTGGTATCCCCAGGGGGAAAAAGCGCGCCCAATGCGCGCCAATTTCTCGGTCAAGAGCCCCAAAAATAATTTCCCATAAAGCCAGGCGCGGCAGCTGCTATCATCATTTTTTGGAATGTGTCCTAGCTTGACTAATGACTTTAATCTTTTGATGGCCAATTCAATCTGCCATCGCAATCTGTAGAGTTCCATTATCTGGGTAGCATCAAATTTCTCTTCAGAAAAGGTTGTAAATACCATGATAAATTTCGAGAACTCAACAGTCGCTGATTTCAGTTTATATTGCTTTCGGCTTTCTCTAAGCTTGAGTTTTCTAAACGCCTTTTGAATTTCGAGCTCACTTTTTCGGATTGCGCACAGCCTGCCAGCGAGTGCGCGGCCTTTTTTATCTTTTATAATAACAGCCCATTCTCGAGCTTTTCCCACCTCAGTTAGTGGGACTAGCAATTTATGAACATCAATCTTTTTGCCATCAGTGCCATAGAATGGCATCGCGACTCCGTTTGTCCGAACAAGCACAAAGCCGCCATGTGAAGAAACGTGAGCGACCCCTTCAGATATGGCGTAAACCCGATCGCCAAGAATATGGTCTCCACGATTAACTTTGAGGCGAGAAAGACTTTCTCCAGTTCCTGCGCCTTTTGCGGAGGTCAAATCAAAAAAATCACAGTCCAAACTGGGCAGGCGCATGCTAAAAAGAAATCTCCACTCACTTCCAGTCTTTCCCTGCTCGCGCACAATCGAACCATCGACGATGCGAAAGTTGGATTTCGGATCAATTTTTGAAAGATCAATGCCGTTTTCTTCAACGAGAGCAAGACAAAGCAGCCTCAGCCACTGCTCCGACTTTTTTAGTCGCTTAAACAAGGCAACATGCGATACGTCAGATAAGCCAGCAAGCGCGGCCCTAGTTGCTGTTTCTTTAAGTGAATACCCCTTACCTATATGAAGTAGCAAAGTGCGAATCAATGCCTCGGGTGAAGCGAATCCGCGCATGTAGTTTGTTGCATCTGAACTCTCTCCCAGAGATCTCCAATCTTTCGGAAACATGGATAGAAGAATCGACCAATCGTCATGACTATTTTGATTTTTTTTCATTAGAAAATTGTAAAACGGTTTTAGATTTTTGTAAACAAGTTAACGCTTATGGGGCACTGCCCCAGACCCCGTTTCGGTCTCAAATGATTATTATTTGACGAACGGAGTCATTTGAGACCGAGCTTTTTGAAAAGAAAATAGAAAATCCTCCTTGTGTGTTAACTCAAAAAGGAGGATCGTATGGTGAATCAATTCTACGGCAAAACGGTATACATTGGCTTGGATGTGCATAAGAAAAGTTTTGCACTGTGTGCAATTTCTGACGGTAAACAGGTTGGCAAGGCTTCGATGAATTCTTCGCACGAAGGATTACTCAGCTATATTGCTAAATTTTTCGGAGGTGCGGAAATTATTCTGGCCTACGAAGCAGGATTTTCCGGATATTCGTTGCAGCGATTTCTTGATGGAAACGGTATTACGTGCTTGGTTGTACATGCTGCAGCTATTGAAGTCAGTTCAAGAGACCGCGTAAAAACAGACAAACGCGATGCTGCAAAAATTGCAATTCAACTTGCGCAAGGGCGACTGCAAGGAATTCGAATTCCGACCGTAGAAGAAGAACAGCATCGAAGTCTCTCGCGAGGTCGCGGACAACTTGTACTTTTAAGATCTGATATTGCACGCCAGATAAAATCAAAACTGATGTATTTTGGACTTCTCGATGCAAATGACGACAGACTTATATCTGAGAAATTCTTAAAGGAAATAGAAAACTTTAAATTGCACAAAGACATAACATTCGTTTTGAAATCATTTGCAGACATTTGGCGAGATTTTACAAATAGAATTAAAACATTTGATTTAGAACTCGAAAAACAAGCTGAAGTTGACCAGAAAGTTGAGTCTACATACAGATCTGTTCCCGGAATTGGTCAAGTTTCGAGCCGTCTTTTAGCAAATGAATTGGGCAATTTAAAACAATTTTCGAGCGCAGAAAAGTTGTATAGTTTTACTGGCCTCACTCCGTCAGAATATTCCTCAGGAGATAGTGTTCGAAAAGGGCATATCAGTCGCCAAGGATCATCACGCATTAGAAAAACATTGGTGGAATGCGCATGGCGTGCTGTTGAAAAAGACCCTGCACTGAAGGCCGACTTCGACAGAATTGCCGCTAGAGCAGGAAAAAAACGAGCAATTGTCGGAGTTGCGAGACGATTAATTGGTCGGGTGCGAGCCTGTTTTCAGAGTGATTGTTTGTATAAAATTGCGCATGAACCAAAACCAGGAGAAAATAAAATGCCGCGTATTTAATC
>JAYTOT010000044.1:0-6010 GCA_043747645.1 Pseudomonadota bacterium
AATTCGTTGCACACTATACCAGGGCCATTGCGCGACCGTATGGAAGTCATCGATTTGTCTGGTTACACTCTAGACGAAAAAAATCATATAGCATTCGACCATTTGTTACCTCAAGTTTTAGAAGAACATGGGCTTACAAAACGGGCGCAAGTGAAAATATTACCAAATGTCATGAAAAATATTATTCAACAGTATTCTCGCGAAGCGGGAGTGCGCCAATTGAAGCGCGATTTGGCAGGAATTGCTCGAAATATTGCGCGCGAAGTTGTGGAATCTAACGCTAAAACCAAAGAGAAAAAAATAATAGTCAAACGACGCAATATTACCATGAATGATGTATCAGAATTTTTAGGACCTCCCATTTATCTCGAGACTGCACGCAGCGCATCTTTGCCTTTTGGCGTTTCGCTAGGCTTAGCCTACACGCCCGTTGGCGGCGATGTTTTATTCATTGAAAGTGCATTAACTCCAAATGGATCGGGTAAGTTATCGTTGACGGGTCAGTTGGGCGACGTCATGAAAGAGTCGGTCATTACTGCGCTCACATTTATAAAAGCCAATGCAACTGCTTGTGGTGTGCCGCAAAATGCCTCGCAAAAAGAAGATATTCACGTGCATTTTCCTGCTGGAGCCATTAAAAAAGATGGTCCAAGTGCAGGCACGGCAGTATTTTGTGCATTAGTAAGTTTGCTTTCGCAAAAAAATATTTCGCCCGACTTGGCCATGACAGGCGAAATATCGTTGCGTGGCGACGTTCTACCTGTAGGTGGTATTAAAGAAAAACTTTTGGCTGCACACCGGCTGGGCATTAAAAAAGTACTCATTCCCTTTGAAAATAAAAAAGATTTGCACGATTTTCCTGCTGAAGTGTTAAAAGAACTCGAAGTGGTAGGTGTGAAAAATTTACCCGAAGTTTTGGGCCACGCATTTGGCAAAAAAACGCGTGAGTCTTTGGCACGAAAGAAGAATGCGCGTTGAAAATCTATTTTGATCACAATGCCACTTCGCCTTCTGAGGCTCAACATTTGCAAGAAATTGTAGCGAGTTTGGGCAAAGAGATTCATGGAAATCCTTCGAGCCCCCATGGGGCAGGGCGTGCGGCATCGGTATTAATCACCGAAGCGCGCCGTGCAGTTGCTCAAAGTTTAGGTGCAGATGTTGGCGAAATTATATTTGTTTCTGGCGGGTCTGAGGCGAATAATTTATGCACTGCTGGCGTATTGCGCGCACAAAATTCAAGTCAATGTCATGCAATAATGAGCGCTGTAGAACACCCCAGTGTCCGGGAACCGCTGGAATATTATTTTTCGCAAGAACAGAATCGGGCGCCAGAAAATTTGCAAATTTTGAATGTTGATTCCGATGGTCGCCTTAATTTGGAACAAATTATTGCTGCCTTAAAGCCCACCACTCGCCTCGTAACAATTATGGTTGCCAATAACGAAACAGGAACATGCCAGCCTGTAAAAGAATTTGCGCAGTGGTTGCACGATGTCCGCTGGGTAAAAGACCCACGGTATTTCGAATTACCAAACGATTTAACCATTGAAATACTGCGTGAATTGCATTTTCATGTGGATGCGGTGCAGGCGTGGGGAAAAATTCCGGCATCGGAATGGTTTTTGCCAGGTGTAGATTCATGTTCGATGTCGGCACATAAACTCGGTGGTTTGTCGGGAATTGGTGCTCTTTGTTTGCGCCGTGGTAGGCGTTTCCAACCTGCAATTCGAGGTGGTGCGCAAGAGCGCAGTCGGCGTGCAGGCACTGAAAATTTGATTGGAATTTTGAGCATGGGCATTGTCGCCGGGCAAATTCAGTTGCCGCAGTGGTGGCAAAAAGTTGAAAATACCAGTGCTTTATTGCAGAAACTTTATATTGAATTGTCTGGTTTACCTGGTGTTTTATTCAACACGCCAAAGGACAATCGACTGCCAAACACATTAAATTTTTGCGTCGAACCTGCCGCTGCTAAGGTAACAGGCGAAGATATTTTAATGGAACTCGACATGCAGGGTATTGCTGCGAGTTCTGGTTCTGCTTGCTCGAGTGGCGCAAATTTGCCCTCAAAAATTATTGCGGCCCAAGGACGCAGTGCTTTATTAGCGCGCAATGCCATTCGGCTTTCGCTTGGAATGCAAACTTCTGTCGCAGATGTTGAACAATGTATTCAAGCATTGCAACAAATTTTTGGAATAGCCCCCAAATCTTGCATGGCTCCTTAATTCAGACTACATCTCACATTCGTTAGCCGATTTGATTTTTAATAAAAATTCAGATTCTTTCATGTGATCTGTATGAGGGGCGCGCTTCAATGGAAAATGAAATTCTTGTTTTTTCTGGCAATGCCAACAATGCTTTAGCCAAAGGAATTTGCGATTATCTCGATGTGCCCATGGGTGCAGCGCTCATTAGCCGCTTTTCAGACGGCGAAACACGTGTCGAAATTGAAAGCAATGTGCGTGGGCGCGATGTGTTTGTAATTCAACCCACCTGCGCACCAGCCAATCAGCACGTTATGGAGCTTTTAATTATGATCGATGCTTTGCGCCGCGCCAGTGCACAACGCATCACTGCTGTTATTCCTTATTATGGGTATGGCCGCCAAGAACGCAAGAGTGCGCCACGCACGCCCATTTCGGCAAAGCTTGTGGCCGACCTCTTAGAGAGCGCAGGAGTGAGTCGTATTTTGGCTTTTGAATTGCATACCAGTGCGGTTCAGGGTTTTTTTAATGTTCCTGTCGATCATCTTTTTAGTAAGCCGGTATTTTTTGAATATTTATCGAATCTCAAAATTGAAAATCCTATTATTGTGTCACCTGACGCTGGTGGTGTTGAACGAGCTCGTGCTCTGGCAAAATTATTAAATTGCGGTTTGGCAATTGTCGACAAGCGTCGCGAAGGTCCTGGTGTTTCTAGGGTGATGCATTTACTTGGAGATGTAGTTGGTAAAACAGCTATTTTAGTAGATGATATTTGCGATACAGCTGGTACCTTAGCTCAAGCTGCAGACACGTTAAAAGAGCGAGGTGCCACAAAAGTATTTGCGGCCATTACGCACCCTGTGCTTTCGGGTCCTGCTGTAGAACGACTCATGGCCAGCGCCATAGAAACTTTATTTGTAACGGATACGATTCCGTTGCTCGGTGCTGCAGCAACTTGCCCCAAAATTACTGTTTTAACCGTGTCCGAACTGTTAGGTAAAGCTATAAGGCGCATTCACAATTCTGATTCTGTGAGCAGTCTGTTCATTTAAATATTTTTTTTCTCATTTTTTGAAGCCACCTAAAAATATTATTCAATCAGGGTTGACGAATGTTGGCCAGCTGGTTAAACTCCGAATGAATCTATCCAATACATGTTTTGAATCTTTCTTTAAGTGTTTAGTTGCTGAAGTGCTATGCGTCTGCGCGCAATGCATTTCGCTCTTTTCTCTGGGTGAGTAAAGAGCTTTGTTCTCAAAACAAAGGAGTGTTTTGATGTCTGGTATAACTTGTCGCTTGGTAGCTCTTCCTACATTTTTTGCTTTCACACTTTTGTCGGCTTCGGCTTTTGCAATCGCGCCTCGCGAAATTCAAACAGCAAGAGACGCTGCGGCACCTGCACATGGACGCAATGTATTGCGCCCAAAAATTGCAGCTGAGCAAAATTCTATTGAGAGCTTTTCTGATTTTAAAATCAAAAAAGATTCTGTTTCTTTAAAGCCTTTGCTTATTACCGGGCAATTGGGCCTCGATTTAAACACTGCTTTTGGCAGCCCATCTGCTTATCAGGCTTGGGGTGTTTCTGCACTTAAAAACACTGCAAATCGTAAGCAAATAGCCGATTTGGTAGACGCAAACATTCGTACTTTTGCCACAGAACACACATCTGAATTTGGCTTCGATGCGCGTCAGTTAGTGCGCGACGATTCTACATTTTATACCGATGGCGATACATTATTAGTGGGCTATCGCTTTGCGGTTCGCGGAGTTCCAGTAAAAGGCAGCTTTGTTTCGTTCCGCTTTGTGCAAGGTCAGTTGGTTCAAATTTTAGCGCGCACATATGGCGCTCCTACCTCAGCAGATGTTATTTCTGGCACCGAAAGTGCTTTAAACAGTTCTGAAGCCTTAATATCTGCAAAAAATATTTTAGGCCCTTCTGCTACTTTGGGCGCTGCTGCAGCACTCAATATTATTGTTCCAACGGCTATTACAGATGGCGCTGGCTCCCGTTACGTTTACGCACGCGCTTGGCAATATGATGCAGTTTCGGCCACAGGCGAGTTGTTTCGCATCGTATTATCGGCATCTACAGGTAAAGTGATTGAATGGTTTAGCATGCACATGCAATACACAGGTACAGTCAGTGGTGTTGTGAATATGCGCGGACCCATGCAAGAGAAAATGGTTGCGCCCATGCCTTATGTGAGCGTTAAGGTAGGCGGATCTATTTTTGGTGGCGGCAAAACTTATGTTGCCGATCAAAAAGGTCAGCTCACTGTGCCCAACAAAAAAGAAGTTAAATTGGCGTTGAATTCCCAAGCGTTTAAAATCAGTAACAGCTCCGGAAAATCCGCAGCTTTAACAGCTACGGGCGATGCGAAATTTGACGTTGCTTCGGGCAATGCGACACTTGCGGAATCGAACACTTTTTACCACCTTGCTGTTGTGCAAGATTGGGCAAAAGAAATTGTGAATCCCGACTGGTTTAAAAAACAAGTCACGGCAAATGTGAATATCAACGATGTTTGTAATGCTTATTGGGACGGATCTTCGCTCAATTTCTTCCAAGCGGGCCGCAAAGAAAAAAATGGCAAAGTTTATGAGTGCAGCAACACCGGCGAAATTTCTGATGTTGTTTACCACGAATGGGGTCATGGACTCGATGCTGCCATTGGTGGAATTGACGACAGCGCTTATTCCGAAGGCATTGGCGACATCACTGCTATGATGATCACCGATTCTAACGAAGTAGGGCCCGGATTCTTTAAAGATGGCCGTCCTGTGCGCAACATGGAAGGCGAATTCATGTATCCGCCCAAAGGCGACGAAGTTGAACCACACCGCGAAGGCCAAATTATTGGTTCAACCTGGTACCATTTGGTTCAAGCTTTCAAGCTAAAATACGGTGCCGATGTAGGCCGTGCTACTGCAAAACGTTACTTTTTAAAGAGTCTTTACACAACCAATCAGTACACAGACGTTTACGATGCGGTTTTAACACTCGATGCCAATGGTCAGGCTCCCGAAAGCGGACCCAACTATTGCCTCATTAATAAAGTGTTTGCGCGCCATGGCTTGGCTCAAAAGGCTTCAACCTGCAGTGAATAAGTTTATTACCGACCAAGGTACCGAATACAATTGGCACTATGGCGGCAAGGGTGCGAGTCTCATTTCAGATGGGGCTCGTATCGTTTTTGATTTTGAAGGCCCTGGCGCAAATTTAGACGCGGCAAAACCCTTGCAATTACTTGTGTTGGTGAATGGATTTCAGCGCACGCGCCAAGACTTTCGAGCTTTTCGTAAGCGTTTGCGTGTTTTAAATTCAAATATTCTAACGTTGGCTCTGGACAATCGAGGGGCAGGTGAGTCGGAATGCGACCTTAATTTGTGCAATATGCAACTTATGGCGCAAGATGTGCAAGTTCTAGCTCATGAGGCATTAAAAGCTTTTAATTTGCATCATTACAGTGTTTTGGGCATTAGTATGGGCGGCATGATTGCTCAAACTGTTGCCAATTATGGGGCGCGACAAAATACAGAACTCAATAAACTTATTTTAGTGAGCACCACTGCCGGCGGCTCATTGCGGGTTTGGCCTCATGGCGTAGACCCCCAAGAAGCGCAAAATAATTTTCGTGCCTGGCCTCAAGACCTCTCGGGCATGAGGTCTCGCATGGAAAAATACTTTGGCGAGCGTTTTTTGAAGTCGTCGCCACTTCTGTTTGACACCCTTGTTAAAAATATGCTCAAAGCATTTGAATCAAATTCTGGTCAGGCCAACGAGCGTTCCATGGCGCAATTTAAGGCTT
>JAYTOT010000045.1:0-56752 GCA_043747645.1 Pseudomonadota bacterium
CAAGGAATTCTTGAAGACTGGGGCGCAAAATTTATTCGAGATTTTGGCGGCGATATTGTTTATGGCACGGGTCCGCACATTTGGGCCCCGGTGAGAATATTGACAAAACCAGACGGAAAAAAAGGTGTCATGTTTGCGGGGCTAGGAAATTTCATACATCCCGGAATCATGCCTCAGAAAAGAAATGGCTTGGGACGAGCTTTGTTTGATATTAAAACAAAAAGGCTTGTTCAGGTGCAATTTTTGCCCCTTGAGTCGGTGGGGTCAATTGTAAAATATTCAGATGTTTCAGGAGAAGAATTGGAGGCGAATTTAAAGTGGAAAATATCTAATGGTATTCATGGTGTGTATTCGAATATCAGAGAATGAATAGATATTTCAATTGTGAATATTTAAAGTGTAATTTTTGAAAATGTAAAATTGCTTTTCCTAGGAAATATATTCCTATTGTTACCTTACTTAAATGGAACGAAGCGCCGATAGACATTTCTGAACTGAAAGGAACAGGATGCTCTATTTTGGCTCAAAAATTAAATATTGTTTTGCTGCAGGGTTCATTATTTTAAATGCGGCGTGCGGATTTTTAAACAATGGCAAACGCAACGGTTTTTCGTCGAACATTGTGCCGCCATCGGAAGGCCCAGCAAGTTTAATGCCTCAATCAGGTATGACTGTAGCAGTGTATCCATTTCAATTAGCAGAAAAAGGCTCCAATGTTTATGTTGCGTGGGCGCCGTTTCAAGAAGCACCAATTTGGCTAGGGCTTCATGTGGTGCCAGGGTTTCATTGGGAATGGATGCCGCCTTCTGTGAGCCAAATGCAGTGGAAACGCGACGCTTCTGATTCTTGGACAGATGCTTCCGTGTTGGCACGCGATGATAAATTACCGCCTGATGTCCATTATTTACGGTACTATGCCGATTTGAAATCTAATTTTGTTTCTCGTAATTGGCCCGCCGTTTTAGGATTTGCAGATGCCACTGTTTTAAGTACAGGGGTTCCATCATTTTTGCATTTGCTGCCAGGTGATTTAGGTGAAACAGTGAAAATTATTTTTTATAAAAATAGTACAGAATTGTTGGCAAATGTTATTGGTGAGGCAGAAAAATGTGGGACAGGATGTGTGAATTTTCCGCAGTATCCTGCTGCTCTTGATACTCCATTGACAGTATTTACCGCAGATCCAAAACCGGAAAATATATTTGGTAGAGATCAGAAATTACAATTGATCTTGTCTGCTCGCGCAAGCGAGTCTGTTCAGCCGCTCAATAATGAAAAGGTAGGGCAAGTTTTTGCAAAGATAAATGAAATATTTACACATTTATCGAATTCTTGGGGCGATTTTTCCCAGAATAAAAATTATACTTTTCATTTATTACAGTCAGAGGGTTGCAGGTATCAGGGATTAGAACATCATTATGGAGCGCTATTAAGTTTGGGAACATCATGTGAAAACAATTCGACTTACGCAAATTTACTGAAATTGACGAGCCATGAAATGATTCATGCCTGGAATGCAAAACGAGTTTTTGCACTTGAAGTCGGCAATTTTACGCCCCTCAAATTTTCGAAAGACAGATTGAAGTCGTTGTATTTGTACGAAGGAATGACGGAAGGATTTTCGCGTATAGCGCTTGGCCAATTTGAGTCAGATTTGTTACCTTATAAATTGCGCTTAGAAAAATGGAATGAAAGTTCTCTCAATATACGGCAGGCTTCTGCCACTGCCACTGTTGAAAGTGTGTCACAAGAAAGTCCGAGCATTGGCTACGAAGTAGGTGCATTGCTGACTTTGCGCATGGCATCTCTCTTGACTGCAGAATTTGGTGAAGCAGAAGCAAAATCGAGATTTTGGCAATTTATGGTGCATTTAGCACTCCCTAAAAATAAAAATGCTTTTGATGTGCTCTTGCCTTCGTGGGCTCATTTTGTTTTTAATCAATCGACAGCCTCGATGAATATTGCCGCGGCACAGGGATATTCTCGCACTGATATTGAAAATGCATTTTTAGAAACTCTAGGGAGTCCGAAGTTTTCGGTATTGAAAAATGAGTTTTTTTCCGACTCTCCTTTGTTTTTGAACAAGGACAATTGGAATGGAATAGTAAAAGAAATAGCGAAAATATGTAGTTTAAATACATTAATTTTGCAAGATTCTCTGATGGGTTTTGATTCGAGAAGTGATTTTATTGGCGATAAAAAATGCTGGTTTATGTGAATTAATGTGGCTACGTGTTGTTAGCTTTTAATTTGGGGCAATTATTTTATAAACAGATAGTATTTCGCCTGATGTGCAAAGATTATTTGAAGCAGATAATAATATTTTTCCATAGAGGACCAACTTACCTTCGGACTTTTCAAACCTAAAGTTGTAAGAACCAGTCATTGGGCCCGCCGTGCAAGCTTCAATTGGCAAGCCATTGCGATTGATATTTGGTGTTTCACCGAGAAATTTCAAATTCAAAATGTTTTGACTTGGAAAAGTAGGTTCGACTTTAAAATTGAATTCGCAGCAAACCGTTTTTGCACTTCCAGTGCCACAAAGGCCTGATTTGAGATAGGAGTCTGGCTTTCCGAGTGTCAGCACCTCGTTGCGAGAGCCTGAATTAAGTTTTGAGTTCCAGTCCGCCAGATTTGAATTTGAAAGTGCAGCTTGCATGCAAGCATTGTATTCCAGACGCCATACCCCTGATAAGCCCTCTGGAAAAGAATTTGAATCCGACGGTGGCACTTTTACAGTTTCATTTGGATGCGGTGTTTCCTCTGCAATTGTGACTGGAATTGTTGACAGAGGAGACGAGACGGCATTGTTGGTATTTGTTTGAGTATTGGGTGATGGTAAAATTGTAGCAACTGCAAGCGCTGTCGCTGTTGGATTCAATGAAGAACTACCAATGGTATCCGATATAGTATTTTGGGATTCGAAGTCGCGTCGGGCGGAAAAGTACAGGATTTAAACCAGATTAATAAAGTCTCTGCGTATATCTCCAATTGGAGCATTTATCGAACAGTAAAAATAGAAAAAACACCTGATTGGACATTTGATTATAGTGTGTCACCTGTTTTTTCATCATATCTGTTAAGTCAGCAATACGATTTTTTGCTGAGAGGGCAAAACTCGAATTTATATTATTTGTCGCGTTATCGCATTGAACTCTTCAGAATTAATGCTTTGCTATCTGCGATGGTTGAGGTAAAAATACCAAATTTCGCATTTCAAGCAGGAATCGGCGCTGGGCCTTGCGTGATATTTTGGAATGACAGCAATGGTGTGCATGGCACTAAAATTGAATTGACCTGGGGTCCTCAGTTGGCGGCTTGGTTTTTTATCTGGCAAAATGTGCATTTAAAGGCCACATTGGAAGTTTTTTCAATCACTAGAAATCAGCCCATAAGAACTTCAGCCTATTATGTAAATGCCTATCAATACGCAAGTGTTTCTTTAGGATGGAGACTTTTAGACTAGAATTTTCAGGTTTTAATTAAATTAAAAATCAGGGTGCGCGATTCACATCAATTCTATTTTTGAGTCGTTAAATATTTATGCCGTAAAATCATGGCATAATAAATCGCCCAAAATAATGCATAGGCTAAGACAACCATAAGTGGGGGAGAACTGGTGTATCCAGTGAGCATGGAGACTAGTTTTCCGGTGATAGAGGTGTCGGATAAAATAAAACTAGTGTCCCAGGTGTGATTCATTATTGCAGGCAATAAGCCACCTTGTATGAGGCGATTGGTGCCTTGAATTACGAAGCCGCCAGCCATGAGCAACAAAAGTGTGCTGCTAATGCGAAAGAAATGTTGGTACTTAATGAACTGCAGGCCCTTAGACACCAGGGTACCAGTAGCAATTGCCGAGAAAAACCCTAGAAATGCACCGCCAATGAGGGGAGCAGTAGCTCCATTTTCTATGGCTTCGAGCGATGAGCTGTATAGAAATAAAACTGTTTCCATTCCTTCTCTGCCAATCGCGAGTGCAGCGATGAATGCAACATCCCAATAGGAATTATTACTTTGCGAATTTTGCACCGCTTTTTCGGCATTTGATTTGATTTCGCGACTGTGTGTTTTCATCCAAAGACACATATGCGCCACAAGCGCAGCAGCAACAAATATAAGAACAGTTTGAAAATGATCCAGTGCAGCACCTTGGAGCTCAGACTCTGCGTAGACAATTGCAATAGCTAAGGTAACAGCCAAAGCAACCCCACCGCCCACTCCGGCAAAAAGATATTTGCGTCCTTGCAGCCATGCGTTGTTTTTGCGCAGTGCTGCTAGCAAAATTCCGACTATTAGAAAGGCTTCTAAAGATTCGCGCCAAACTACAATAAAAATATTAAACACGTTGACTCTCTAAAAAAAATATTAAGGTTTGACAATAATTTTACCCTTGCCAAGGGCAGGGTGAAACTCGGCAAAATAATCGTATTCGCCTGGTTTGAGGGGGCCTAAAAACACTATGACTTCTATATTCGGTTTCAAAAATTTTTCAATGTTAAGTGCCTTAGATTCAAATTCCTCAAACGACTTGTCTGCATTTTTGATTTTGAGTTGAAATTTATCGGTTGATTTTACTTCAATGGTTTCAATATTGAATTTGTGTTTGGAAATGACAAGTGAAAAAACTTTTTCAGGTTCTTCAGCATTTAAAAATTGTGGCCAAAAAACAACAGAGGAACAAAGAAATAAAAAGCCAAAGATTATATTGGTTTTTAAAAATAGAGAAAATTTAATTTTTTTAAAATGATGATTTAGCATTTGCATCTCTATTCTCTTAAAGGTTTTCTAGAAAATAAATCAGATCAGTACGCACTGTAAGAGGCGATTCCATAAATTGAGTTTTGCACATCTCTGCTTCGCCACCGTGCCAAAGAATGGCTTCTTCAAGAGATCGAGCTCGGCCATCGTGCATGTAGCGTGTGTGGTGATTTACGGTTTGAAAAAGCCCCACGCCCCAAAGAGGAGGAGTGCGCCATTCGTTTCCTGTGGCTAAAAAATCGGGTCTTTTGTCGGCCAATTCGTCACCCATGTCGTGTAATAAAAGATCTGTATATGGCCTAATCTTTTGCAAAGACAATTCAGGGAATTCTGTGTTTTCGGCAGTAGTAAAAGATTCCACATGACAGGAATTGCATCCTAAAGTACGAAATGTTTTTAATCCACTTAAAAATGCAGGTTTGTCCGTATTTCGGGCTGCAGGAACTGCAAGCAATCGAGTGTAAGTTAACACTTGATTTTCTGATTCTGTGCTGAGTTCGGGAGTTTTAATTTTAAAACTTGCAAGGCATTCTGTTTGGCCCATCACGCAATTTTGCGCTGGTTTAAACTTGGAAGTGATGCCCATGTCACCTAAAAATGCACTGAAATTTTGTTGGCGGACACTGGGTTGATTTGATTTCCATCCAAATCGGCCTAACGAATTTTTTCTGGTTTCAACATTAAAAACCTGATTGGCACGACCTGAAATGTGATCGTTATTGGCATCAGAAGGGTCTTGCAGCGCTAAAATATCTGATTCTTTAATGTTCTCTAAGAGCCCCATGCCAATGACAGCTGGTGCTACGCGAGGCGAAACTAATAAATTTTTGGGGAGTTTGCCATAAGCGAGTTCTTCAAAAGTCACACTTGGAACTTCTAGAGAGAAAGTTTGTCCGTCGGGGTATTTTCCTTCTTTAATGACACGAGATAATACTGGCTTTGCTTCGCCTGGAACGCCAGGAATTCCTTTGGGTTGAATTTGATCGCCATAACCTGGAACATCTTGCACTTTTCCTGAAGAGTCAACTTCTGAAATACGGAAAAGGAGTGACAATATTGGCTGATTTGATTTTGGTGGAGGCGCTCCTCGGCCATCTTTAAAATGGCATGCAGAGCAACTCTGAGCATTAAATGTAGGACCCAAGCCTTGCCGACTTTTGACACTAGATGGAGCGGTCACCCAGTTTTCGTTGAACAATGAATTGCCCACAACGAATTCTGTGCGGTGATCATGTGTGGCATTGGCTGCAGGCATAGAAAATGCTGTAGGACCATCGGCAAAAACAGTGGTTTCGCCACCTGATAATTCAAGAAGTTTTGCATCGGTGGTCAATTCAGAAGCAGTACCAATACTGGCAACTGAAAAACATGAAGCAATAAATAAATTAAGTGAATTATTTTTCAGAAACATTGATGCGTACTCCAGATAATCGTGCGATTTTGGATAACATTTTCGCTTGATTTTCAAGCGAATTTATGACATCAAACGCCTGTTTTTGCAAGGGCGATTTTTTTGGAGATTGTATAATAAAATCAAATGGAGCTTTTAAGTCAGTAAGTTTTGTCAGAGATTGATTTAGTGCGAGCTCTGTTCGGTTTGTAAAGGTTGCGTCCAATGATTTTGCAAGTGTAGAAACGCCAGGGCCAGACAAAGCGCCGTATTGTCCTGTCCAGATGTTCAAAATACCCTGCATATTTGCAGTCAAATCTTGAATGCTAAAGTCTGAAAAACAATCTTGTTCATTTTCGGTGTCACGTTTAATGAGAGCTACTGTCATGCGTTCGCCGGCCATTTCATCCATAGAAAGCATTGCCATGCCAGTTAAAATTTTCTGAATTCCTTGCTGTTCAGGGAGTTTCAGAAATTGAGTTGCAAAACTGGATTCATTGAGACTATCCCACTGTTTTTCGAGGGGTAATAAATGAGTTTCTAGTAAATCGGCCAAGGCATTTAAAGCCGCTGCGCGGCGTTTTGCAATGGGATTTAAAGTTGCTAAATAGTCGCTCACTGGGCGATTTCCTGGAGATTGAAGATTGAAGTCTTGGCCCCAGAGTAAAAATTCTATGGCATGAAAGCCAGTGGAAATGTTTTTTTCTCCACCTTTTTCGTTCATTTCTAGCAACAAGCTTGAATTGATTTCAGGGTATAATTTGGTATTTTGAATGATTCCAGAGGTTGGAGAGCCTTTGACGTAGTCGAGATAACTTTCGTCGATGGGCCAGGTGTTCACTAATCCTTCTACTCCATTTTTAGCTTCGTCTATAGGGCCGCCATAAAAACGAAATGATTCAGATAAACTATAAATAATGCGAGCTTTTTTCCAACTTAACTTTGCGATTTCAAGCTGAGCGGAATTAGGATTTTCCGTAAATAATTTAATGTCTGACTTGAGTTGACTCACACTCTTGTTGAGATCGGAATAAACTTCGTGAACCAATTTGACATAATGATTCATAACCTTGCGAGATTCCGATTTATGAGCCCAGTCGCTGGAAGTTGACTCGGTTGGCAAAACCGAACCACTTGCTGCAGGTGTGGTGTTTTGCGTTTGGGCAACTGCCACGTTCATAAGTGTCGATAAGCAGAGCGTTCCAATCAAAATTTTTTTAATCATAGAGAATTCCGTAATCTGGTTGTTATTGAGAATGACTCTCAACATCACTTTAATCACGAGCGGAGACTTCGTCAAGAAGAAACTGCCCAGAATTCATTGATTCATTGATTCATTGATTTTACTCAAGAGCCGGGATTAACGGTACGCTCGGAAAATTCTGCGGTAGGTGTTGCACACAGGGTGCTGGGCAATGCCATTCGCTTAGGCATTTGCAATCCCCTGTGAGTAGCGATTTTTTGAGTTAGGGCGAAGTACAATCCTGGGAAAGCTCGGTCTTTGGCGTTTAAAATAAGTTGAGCTGGTTGAGTTTCTCAGAATTTTAAAGAGTGCGCCAATAAACTTATCAGTTTTTGAAAAAATAAAGTCAGTAATATTGTTGCATATACCAACAATAATTCCTTTGATATTTGCCATCATTTTACCTTTGTATTTTGGAGATGTTTGAGGGCTAATATTTATTGATTTTTCAGCATCAGGTATGGTTTCAAGGTCTAAAGATTCTGAATTTTTGCTGGCATTTTCCCTTGGTTCAATTTTTACACTGTGGTTTTTGAAACGCTGATTTTTTGTAATGTTTGCTCTCTGGCTTTTAGTCTACTGAATATCCGAACTACCAGTTGGCTCGCAAGTAACCGTGCTTTTTTTTGGGATTCTCGCTGTATTGAATTAATAGACTCTGTCTCTATTGCAACCAGACGCGACGTAGTTAGCAATAATTCGGCGGTATAAATTTCTTGAAGTACACCGTGTAAAGTTTTAGAATGAAAGAATTCTAAAGTAAGAAAACCTTTAGCTGCTTTGTAATGCTCCTCAATTTCCCAGCGTTTGTGGTAAACTTCTCCAAATTCGATAGGGTTTATCTTTGATTCCAAGATTGTTGTTGCTAATATGTACTCATTTTCGTCTATAAAATATTTAATAAGTCTCAGATTTATTGATTCCTGTTCAATATTTTGAAGATTCTTACGCGCTTTGCCAATTTGATGCGATGGTGGTTGGATAAAAACAACTGCGTCATTAGGCTTTTTAGGATCGTCGATAAACTCCTGAATTCTCTTGGCACAACCGGATGATGGCATCCGAAATATAGCATCGATACCAAGCTGAATATGTTTTTTGGCAAGTGTATAGGCGTAATATCCCCGATCATATAGTACAGTATCTTCAGGCAATAATGCTTGAAGATGTGTTTTCGCTAGTTCCCTTTCATCGCCTTTATTGTCGAGAAGTATATCAATAGCAATTCCGGACTCTGCATGTAATAAAACGCTCAACTTTCCCTGTGGGTATGGCATTTTTGGATTCATTGTTCCAAATCCTTCGGCTTTCAAAGTCGGCGGCAGGTGCAAAGTGCTTCCATCAATAATAAAAAGTCTTCGCCCGTTCCAGCGAAATCGATCGTAATTTAACGATAGGAATGAGTCTGCTAATTCTCGATTCATTTGATGTATTATAAGTGGATCTAGCTTTTTTCGAGCTGCACAAACCGAAGAAGAAACAACCGGTTTTACAAGTGGAGGAATAAGGCCACTTTCTTTCATCGCAGCACACATCTCATCGAGGATGATTTGATACCCACTTTGTGAACGTGAAAAGCAAAGTTTCATTAGAAATATAATTAGAAAACCCGTACCAATTTTTCGCTGTCTTTTTCTCCATGTGTGATCAAACGACTCAGCTAAATTGCTGACAAGTAAGTGAATCTCACTCCAATTAATTTCCGCATTCATAATCTCCACCTGTATTGCTAAAGATGGAATGGCGATATCATGCCTTTCTTAGCAGTGCAAATCTCTAAGCGAATGGCATTGGGGTGCTGGGAGATGAAATGCTTGACACTCGAGCTGGCACGAATCCGCCATCTGATGGCTGTTTGGGCGCGCACAATAAGATATCAATTCCATAGTTGGGACATATTTTTCATCGAAAAACCTTTAATTTAAAACAATTAGAGATTCCAATTCACACAAGAATGATTGGGCGCAGGACGCCATGTGGAGTCGGGTCCGACAATACATATGATAGGCGGATTTTGATGCAAAAGGTCGGTTAAAACGCTTTGAATATCGGCGAGTGTCACGCGATTGACGCGTTCTTCGAATCGCAAAAAATTATCGAATCCGAGACCATAAACGTCGCTCATTGCCAATTGAGATGCTTGAGTGTGGTGATGTTGACTGTCGATGATTTGTCCACCGAGAACAGATCGTTTTGCTCGAGAGAGTTCTTCGGGCAATGCTTCGTATTTGCAGAGGGCTTCGATGTGAGATTTTAATCCTAAAAGCGCTTCTTCCGCTTTGTGCGCAGCGGTTCCGATATAGGCTGAAAAAACCCCAGATGCCACTGAAGGAGATTGGGAACAATGAACGGAATAGGCCAATGAGCGTGCATCGCGAAGATCCATAAATAAGCGACCACCTTGGCCTCCTAATATATGAGATGCGAGTTCAAGCGTAGTGCGCCGTGGGTCGGAAATATCGCAAGCTCTGAAGCTTAATGTGATGTGAGCTTGTTCTCTCTCAAGCGTATCGAATGCTATTCGATTTATATTTGCGGCAGGTAGTGGCGGAACAGAAATTTGAGGCGAGAAAACGCTAAAATCAGATGCTCTATACAAGCAAAGTGCGTCCCATATTTTGCGGCTGAAAGAAGTTTTTTGCGCTGCGCCAGCAAGGGAAAATACAAAATTTTCGGCTTGCAATACTTTTTGCCAGTGCGCAATAACGTCGTCTAATGAAATGTTTTCTATGCTCGAAGGAGTTCCTAGACTTGGGCGAGAGTAGGGGTGATTGCCGTAAAGTAACGGGGCACTGGCTCTAGAAAGTCTGGCAGATGGACTGTCTTTTTGAGCTTGTAATACATCTTGAGTTTCTTTTAAAATACGGTTCCATTCGTCGGAATCAAAGGCAGGTTGAAATAAACAATCGATGAGCATTTCTAAGACTCTTGGAGCGTGCTCTTCGAGGCAATCGAAGCGAATACCAAAAGTATCGCGCGCAGAAAAGGCTTGAATGCTTGCTGCTCTGTCTTCGAGCTCTGCCGCAAAACTGCGGTACGACTGACGTTGGGTTCCGCGCGTGAGCATTTGTGCAGTGAGAGATGCCAGTCCAGATTTTTCTTCGCTTTCGAGCCAAAGGCCTGCACGCCACACAAGTGCACCGCTGACAATAGGAAGTCTGTTTGAAATGCGAGTGTTGACGTGCAGTTTTCCGTGAGGAATTTTAAATATTTGCTGCTCGACACCTTGGTTAAGCGTTGAAATTGAAGATTCTAAGGGAGAAAATTTTAAACTTAACAATACACCTTTGTCTGACGATGAATTGTCTGCTGTGTTTTCGGTTTCTTGAGCCAATGCCCATATTTTGATTGATTCTCGTAAATTATTTTCGTTCCAATCGCACTGTGATTCACGCGAAAGTGCCGTGGCTAAAGTGAATTCACCGGTGGAAAGAAATTTGCAAATTTTCAGGGCTACGGTTTGAATTTCTGCAGCTGTTACTTTTTGCATTTGTTCGATAAAGTAACTGTCAAAATTTTCTTTGTGACTTGTTAAGACATTTGAAGCAATGGTGCGGGTGAGTCCATCTACGCTTTCTTTGGCATAAATTTTTTCAGTTTTAATTGCAGACATGACACGGCGCATTTCTTCGGGTGCAGGAGTATTTTGTGAGAGTCTAAATATTTCTTTGATTATGGCTGCAATTGCCTTTTGGCCATCAATTTCACGCCCGTAAAAACTCACACCAAAAAAACCTTTGAGATCGTTGGGTGTAAAGACTCCGCAGTCTGCTGATGTCACCAATTGAAGCTCATCTTTTACAGTGAGTGAAAGTCGAGATGTGTCGCCGTGGCCAAGAATACTTGCGAACATTTCCCAAGCAGGTGTATCGGGGTCTTCAAGAGAAGGTGCAGGAACAGCAAGGGATAACCGACATTCTTGCCATGGGCCTTTGATGATTTGAATGGGTGCTTGATTGTGTTGTGTATGAAATGCTGGAAGATTGTGCGGGTGTCTGTCGGGAATAGAAAGGGGTGAAAAAGAAAGAGCATGTTTTTCGAGCTGCTCTAATAATTGGTCGAGATCGAATTGTCCTGCAGCAATAAAAGTCATGTTATTTGGTGTGTACCAACGTTTGTAGAAACCATGCACAAGTGGTCGTTTAAATCCTTTTACGGTTTCTTCAAATCCAATAACTGGTCGCGCAAGACGCGTGCCTTTGTAAAATTGTTCGAATTGAATTTTTGAAACTATTGATGAGGGATTGTCTCTTCCACGGCGGATTTCTTCGAGTACGACTTCGAGCTCTCTTTCTAATTCTTGTTCGTCGATAAGGCTGTTTGAAACCACATCCAACAGCAATTGAGTTCCCTCGTCTAAGAAGCTCGATGGGGCAGTGAGGTAATACAAAGTATGGTCGAAGGTGGTATATGCATTGATATCGCCGCCTGCGGCTTCAACTTTATTTGCTATTTCTCCAGATTTTGAAAAATTTTTGGTTCCTTTAAAAAGCATGTGTTCGAGCACGTGTGCCACGCCGCCTTCGAAGTCGTCTTCGTCTTGGCTGCCAGCGCGTACTAATACTTGTAAGCTCACCAATGGTGCAAAGTCACTTTGAACTAAATAAACTTCCATGCCATTGGAAAGGTAACGGTGAATCATTCCGGGTGTGGATGAGTACATTTTCCTTATCGCTCACTTTTTAGGACGCGCTTGCGCCAGATTTATATGACACACTGAGAGCTGAATTTCTGCAATTTCTTTGAAGCACTCAGTGGCATCTAACATGCAGCAAACAATTGTTGTGAGCAAGTCGGTGTTGCAAAAATTGGCGTATTTTGAATGGTTCTTGTGCCTTGTTTAGGAACGAGATAATTTGGAGTAGCTCATTATCTGGAGATTAAAAAGTGAATTTTTATAGATTCAATAAAAAAGAAATTCAATTTATTTGGTTGATTTTTGTTTCTTTTTCCTATTTGCCAGGATGCACTTTACAGCGAAATTTCGAAATTTTTATTCATGTGAAACGCCCTTCTGGCGAAAGTGTTGCGCGCGCCCGGATTGTAAAAGACGATAAAGCAGTGGGATTGAGCGATGAAGATGGGAATTTGTCTGTTACCGTTACTACGGACTGCAAAAAGAAAGTTAAAATATCGGCTCAAAAAGATGATCTCGAAAGCCAGGAGCCTATTTTATTGCCAATTGAAATAAACTGGACGTGTCCAGATTTTATGCAAGGTATATTAGCCAAAGCGGACGCGAAAATTGAATTAGAATTACCTGCTGCTTTGGAAAATTCGGTGATTAAAAAATCTGAAAAAAGCGAGTCTGAAAAAAATGAGTCTGAAAAAAAATTAACCACGTTACGTGTGACAGAGTCGGATTTGCCCCTAGAAGAAATTGCAGAACAGCAAATTGCCCCTGTGGAATTAAAAGATTTACCGTCTGAAATAAAAAATGACCTGAATCAAAATGGAGAAAAAATAAAGTCTTCAGATATTAAGAGTTCGAATATTGACTCCTCTAAAATAAAAATAGATATGCCTTTAGATAAACCAATAGAAATTGCGGTGAAAATTGATAAAAATAAGTCTCCTACGATAGTGGAATCGCAAGGAATTAATGCAAAGCACCTTGTGGTAAATATTTTTACAAAGTCAGCAGATAAAAAAATTCCGCTTGCTGACACAGAAATTTATATGGGACGGAATTTGACACGCACCGAAAAATTGCTTGGAAAAACCGATTCAAATGGCAAGTTAGAGGTGAATGTTCCACAAAATTTGTGGGGCGAATCTTTGATTTTTAAAAATGTGTGTTGTGGAATTCGTTCCCAAGCTCTCACTGGAGGACGAGACGGTGCAATGCAGGAATTTATTTTTCCAGAAAAAAAAGGAAGAGAATTTCACGTCATGAATTTTGCATACGGTTTGGCTCGGGGGGCGGAAAAAGTTGACGTGAAATGGGGTGCATCGACTCAAGATGTGACAGGACCAACAGGACTCGCCGTTGCCAATGAAAATTCTGGCGATTCGCAATATTCTTTGGCATCCCAAGATTTTCTGCCAGCGCAAGTTAGCATTCCAAATTCTGAAAATTCGAATCGGTTTTATTTGGCGCCCCGTAAAGCAATAAAACCAGTAGTTGCTTTGTTAGAATTAGAAAATGAAACTCAAGGCAAAACTGTGAATCAGTGGAGTGATGATTCTGTCTTTAGATTATTTAGGCGAGAATTTTTGGCAAAATATTTGCAAGCAATGGCAGTGCGGCCAGTCATTGCCGCAGAAACACGCAAGTTAGCAAAAAATGCAGGAATTGAAATTGAGCATTTAATTTTAAAAGGATGGCAAAATACTCCTCTAGAAGCTGAATGGGATGCAATGCTTATTGTGCGTAAGTTAGACGCATTTCAGGGGCAAAAGTCGCTTATTTTAAGACTTGTGAACCGAATGGGCGTTGAAATGTGGAAAAAAAATATTTCGTTCGACGGAAAACCTGGGCAAGCAGAAGCTCAAGCTGCAAATGGTTTTAATGATTTTATGAAGTCTTTTCCATTTGAGGCCACTGTTGTTAAAAATGAGCGCGCTGAAATTGTTTTGGCACATGGCGAACAAGATGAGAGATTTTTAAGTGTAGGAGATACTTTTGCAATATATTCAGGTGCAACAGTCACAGATATACCAACCACTTGGAAAGGAAAAATAAAGGTCATTAAAATAGGACGAAACGAAAGCCAGGCCACTTGGGTCGATGGGGCAAATAAAAGTGTGGCAAATTCGGGCGATTTAGTTGGAGCAAGAGCAGTTAGAATATTGAGCGGATCGGAATCTTTTTCTACAAAATTGCCAAAATTAAAATAACGCACCTCGGCGCGTAGGTGGATCTGCATCTAATAAATACATCAAAAAATCTTTTGAGCGTGCAAATGTTTCACGTATTAAATAGTACCATTCGTCGGACATTGAACCCCCGGTAGGTACACCTTGTACAGATATTCCCTGAGTGTTGGCTAACCAGCAAGCTCTTACAAGATGAAAATTTTGGGAAATAATGTATGCCGATTTAATATCGTAAATTGTTTTTGCGCGAATAATGGAGGCATAAGTGGAGTATCCGAGTGGGTCTTCGATGAGTACTTCAAGTGGAACATTTTGTTGCATTGCAAATCGACGCATGGCTAAAGTTTCATTGTAAAAATGTTCAGTACCGTCGCCACTGACTAAAATGTGTCTAATTTTATGATTTTTATACAATTCTATTGCTTTTGTCATGCGGCTTCGCAATGCGCCAGATAAATTAAGTCCATGCACGCCAGCGCCTAAAACAATGGCAAATTCACGTTCTGCCGTAGGTTGGGACGCTATTACAAACTCATTTCCTTTCTGCCAAACCCATAAGTTTGGTAAAATAAATACCGTTAAAATAAATAAAAATAGAAATATAAAATAGGATTTTAATTTGAAAAAAAGGTGCCTCGTTTTTTTGAAGAACGGCATCATGATTTCGTTTCCCTTTTTTCGCATTGGCCCCAAGTCGAATACCAGATCCTGCCAACTTTGACTCCATTCGTCAAAAAACGGAGTAAAGGGTTAAAATTGACAGAGCTTGTTGCCAGCAAATTTCTTACAATGAAGTGAATTGCGACCATTGCACATCGCATCTGATGGAGCACGTTCAAAGTCGGAGTTGATGTGTTTCTTTATATTGCAGCTACTATTCTGTTTACTTATGTTGTGCCGCAGCTGGCTTGGGCGCGAAACGATAAACCTTCTCACGCGCAAACTCAAATTGCCATGCCGGCAATTCGTCGCATTGGAGTTTCGTTTCCGGGGCATAACGTAACAGAGCTCAGACAATTTTATAAAAATGATGCCTTGCAGTTAATTGGATTGCCGGGTTCAACTCTCAATCCTGAAGCACTTTCGGAATTGATTCGAGAGCAAATTAGCGCTGCGTTGTTTGAAAGCGGTAGATATTGGAATATTTCACTTGATAAAGTAACAGATTTTCCGCTTGATAATGCACGCAAGCGACTGGAAAAAGAATACGATTTAGATGCTTGGCTAGAATGCGAAATTCGATTTTTTCCAGACTCGACACTCGTGCGATTGTGGCTTCAGTCTGCAAAAAGCCCCACTAATAATGTAGTATTATTGGGGCGAGAAGACGTTTATGTTGAGGCGCAAATAGATGAAGAACAGCTTAAAATTGCTTTAGCATCGGCGTTACAGAGGCTAGGCTCTACCCTGGCGCACGATGGACATTTGACATTTCAGGCCCAAGATATTGTGACTCTAGACTTTGGAAAAGAACGTGGATTAACTCAGGGAATGCATGTGCATGCCGGCGTTATATTGCTTTCAAAAACACATCCGCGCTCTGGTGAGCCTTTGGCTGTGCGGCGTCTTACAACCCACGATTTAGAAATTATAGATGTAGCCCAGGGATCATCGTTGGCCCGAATTAAAGCAATTAATGAGGCGGCTTTTTTTGAAGCGCAGCAATACGTGCGGCAAGACGAAAAAACGAGAAAATATTTGGCTTGGATTCCTCGCGAATCTAAAGAGAGCCGATTGACTCAAGTTCAGAAGTCAAATTCAAAAAAAGGAGATGAACTTATTATTGGTTCGTTGCCAAATGGATTTAAGGCGCTGATTCCTAAAGTTAAAATAATTCCGAAAATTTCTGGGTCCCCAGAAGCTCCTATCAGTGCTTCAAATGAACCAATAATGGCGCAAGTTACAGAAGACACTTCGCCAGATAAAACAAGTGTCGGAAATGCGAATCAGTCGCCTCTTTCGGAAGAAAATACTGATAGACAAGGTAACATGACCTGGGAAAATCCAGCGACTTGGGCAATTCACCGCGCTTCGGCGGGGTTGGGGTTGAGCCTAGGGCAGCTTTATGTGCCTAGTAAAAATGGAGCACGTAACACAGGTATTTCGACAACGGTTTTGAATTTTTTGAGCGCCAGTGCTGACATTGAATTTTTGCCAGGTATTTTAGCAGAGCCAGCTCTGGATGTGGAATGGTTTGAAGGCGGCGACGTTAAAGGAAAAAAGTTTAATTTAGATGTGAATATATATGGACCCCTATTTAAGGGAAGTGGATATGAAATATTAGCAGGCGGCGGATTGGGCATTGCAATGGGATCTGCCACAGCAATATACATTAGACCCGACCCTTACTCAGATGACATTGGAGAATTTTCTGCTCTCGCCATGAGCCGAATTCTGTTACCTAAAACAAATTTAGGGCGGATTTCTATAACCGCTGGAATAGATATGTTGAGTTTGGTGTTAGGAGAATTTGGTGCGCGTGCAGAATTTCGCCTCTCTCATTCCTCGTATTTGCCGAAAGAAATTGGACTCTTTATAAAGCTTCAACAAGGACCTGTGCATTGGTCTCAATTCTCTTTAGGGGGTGATTGGGATTTTATGGCGCGGGAGAATAGTGTAAAATGAATTTTGATAATAAATATAATCTTGCAGTTTTGATTTTCGGGCTTCTTTTATTACAAAATAAAACTTTTGCTGAAGGGACAATCACAGCCGAAAAAAATTGCAGTGTACGACTAGAAGGGGAAACCTATGAGCCTGGTGAACAAGTTGCAGTTTACAAGGAAATCAAAGGTAAAAAACGCAAAGTTGCCATGATTGAAATTTCGAAATCGTCTGGCAAAAAAGCAGTTGCAAAGGTTATTGCGGGGCAAAAACATTGTGGAAAATTAGAGGGTGCTACACTCGATGCACCGGGAAAAAATTCTGGAAGTTCATCTGGTAAATCTTTGTTGCCACGAATTGATGCCAGCGTAGATGTGGGTTATTTGCTCATGTCTACTGTGGGTTTGCATCAAAAAGTGGGTACTGCAGTTCCTACTTTAGCTTTGTGGGGATTTGGTTTTGGCATTGATGCGTACCCTTTATTATTTACTGGAAAAGGTTTTATTCACAAGGCTTTGGGGCTAGGAATAAAATTTGGAATTGGCAGTGCGCTCAAAGACATTGACGTCAATTCTCCCGACGGCGACCCGGCGAAAGCTGGCAAACAAGCCACAACACCAACAAATTTTGAACTCGATTTTATTGTTAGAATTCCTTATTTAAACGATAAAATGACCACAGAAATTAGGCCAATTGGTTACATTACTCACTCTATTACTCATAAGTTAACAATCGGAAACGATTTGACCCGAAGTCCCCTACGCAATGTGGCTTATCAGGGATTTGGATTGGGTGTGAAGCAAAGGTGGTGGACACCTGTTCCTAATTTAAGAGCCAATTTGGGAATTTCTCTGCCTGTTGCTTTAAATATGTTAGCAGATAATACAACTGAAACATCGGAAATTGAGCGACAAACTGAAATCGTTAAAGGAAGTGGTGGCTTTGGTTTACTTTTTGATTTGAGTGCAGACTATCAAATAAAAATATTTAAAATTTCTGCTGGGTATCATTTGGAAAGATTTTCTGGAACTGTTACTTTGCAAGATGAAACCGCACTCAAGATTTCGGAAATGTACAATTACATTTTTGTTGGAGGTGGTATTCTTTTTTAATTAAAATGAGGTTTGTGTGGATTTCTTAAAGTTTATTTTAGATCAAGTTTTGTTTTATTTGAAAGATCCTCAAGCTCTCATTGCTGTGGCTGGTTATTACGGGCTCACAGCAATTATTTTTGCCGAAACAGGTTTGTTGTTCGGATTTTTTCTTCCGGGAGATTCTCTCTTGATTTCCGCGGGGCTTTTTGCGGCCCGGGGAGATTTAAATGTCTGGTATTTAGGAGTTCTTTTATCGGTTGCGGCCATTGTCGGCGATGCCGTAGGTTTTGCCATTGGTAGAAAGGCAGGTCCGTTACTTTACGACCGTAAAGAAAGTTTTTTCTTTAAGCGGAGCCATTTGGTCGCAGCCCGCGATTTTTATGAAAAACATGGTGGAAAAGCAATTATATTTGCACGATTTGTACCCATTGTCCGTACTTTTGCACCTACAGTAGCTGGTGTGGCTGGAATGGATTATGCGAAATTTGCGGTTTATAATATTTCTGGTGGATTACTCTGGATTTGGACATTGCTTTTAGGAGGATATTATTTAGGAAAGGCCATTCCAAATATAGACAAATACATTCACGTGATTGTGGTTGCAGTGCTGATTATTTCTGTTATTCCTATCGTAATTAAGTGGCTAAAATCTCGCTCTCAGGCTAATACGATTCGAAACTAATCTTGCTCTTAGGCAAATAGGATTCAAAGTTAATATCGACATTTTAGAAAATTTGGAGAATTTATGTTACAGGCTCCGGCTGCTGTGACTATGCCACTCAGCGAAATGCAACGCTTTATTGAAAAATTTCATGATACCACAGTAGGAATGTGGCTTTTGCCATTGTTTCTCGTTTTGTGCGGTACAACAGCTGCTTTTTTGTTCACTTATTTTTTAAAATACTTGGTGATAAGGCAGTCAAGGCATGAAAAAAAACTGGCAATAAAAAACGATAATAATTCAGATAAGTTGGGATTAAGGCTCTGGGGAAAATACCTTGAAAAGCAAAGCGAGTTTTTACTTTCGAGTTTAACTTGGCTCCGTTGGTTCTTGATTTTAGCCTGTGTTTTGTATGCTTCTAGTTTATATTTGGGAAATGTCATTGAAGAATTAAAAGAAATACCTGGAAGCAAAACAAAAAGTTTAATTGTTCAATGTGTTTGGTTTTCAACAAAAATAGCATTGCTTTCAACAATTTTAACAAGGCTATTTTTGACATTTATGGGTGCATTTTGGGGAGCTCGTTTTTTGCAAGATTCCCTTGCGGTGCTTCTAGAAAGAGCACATCGTGGCGACAAATCGACGCGCACACGTTTGCGCCTTGGTACTTTAAATAGCGCAGGCAGTTATCTTATTAATGCGCTTTTATTACTTGTTTTAGGTTTGAGTGGTGCGCAAACCTTGGGGCTTGATGTGGCGCCCCTTTTGGCCACTGCCGGAGTCGCCTCTGTAGCTATTGGTTTTGGCGCTCAATCGTTAGTTAGAGATCTTTTGGCGGGCTTTTTTATTTTACTAGAAGATCAATTCGCCGTTGGTGATGTGGTGAGCATTGAAGGAAGAGCTGCGGGGCAAGTGGAAGGAATCAATTTGCGCATCACAAGGTTGCGTGGTTCCGACGGAGCACTTTATATTGTACCAAATGGCGAAATTAAGTGGCTTAAAAATATGACTAGTGTTTGGTCGCGCGTCGATTTTCGCATTTCAATTGATGCGCGTTCTGATGTGGATCGTGCGCTTCAAGTTTTAGCCGAAGAAGTAGACGGCTTACGCAGCAGCCATTTGCATGAAGATTTGTCTGGTGAAGCTGAAACATTAGGGATAGATAAAATTCAAGATAATTCTGTTACTTTGCGGGTGGGACTCAAAACACGACCGGGGCGACAATGGGACGTGGAAAGGGAACTCAATCGACGGATTTTAAAAAGACTTGTGTCGGAACAATTTCAGTTTCCGCAAAAGTAACATGTTATTTTATTATGCTGCCAAACGTTTTGAATCTATAGGTATTGTAAATGATAAAATGCCGTATTTGACTTGAATGAATTGTCCCGATTGTTCTAATCGCAATGTTTGGCCTTCAATTTCAAGTTCTAATGGTGCACTCAGTGTGCTCAATGCATTTAAATCAACACTTATATTTCCACCCTCAGGAAGTATAAAATTCAGTTCGTTGTTGTTCATTTTAATTTTTACGCCCGATTGACCGCCTAAAAGTGTCTGAGAATTTAAATGTGAATTTGAATTCAGGGGCGCGCGAGGCGCAGCGCTCCGCATTTGTGGGCTCAATGAATGCAGCGATTCCTGAATTTGATTGTTTTGTGCTTGCTGCCTTGCCGAAGGGTTTTTCGTCACTGTATTTGCGTCCATGGCTAATTCTGATCGAATGGCAGAAGTAACTCTGTCGAGATCATCAGTAGTGGCTTCTTCAATTTCGAGACCGTCTTCTTCGGCCATTAAAATTGAATTGGCATCTTCGGCGCTGAGTCCATTTTCGTCTTGGGTGTGATTTGTAAATTCTTCTTCTAAAGTGTCAGAGTCTATTTCGGTATCAATAAATGAATTTTGTAGCTTTAAAGCCAAAGGTTTTTCTTCAACATCATCCAGAGTGAGTTCTTCTTCTAAAGAATCTTCGTCTATGTTGAGCTCGTCAACGGATAAATCTGAATCTAGAGTCGCATCGAGGCTAATATTTTCCATTGACTCAGGAGAATCTAAAAAATCTGAGGCTTCTTCAAGCTCGGTTTTCATGGTTTCACCTGTGTTTTGCTCTGTAATTTCTGTCAATGTAGTTTCAGAATCGATTGAATCTAATTTTTCAAAATCATCTGAATTTTCAAAATCGCCTAATTTTTCAAAATCATCTAATTTTTCGATTGAGACATCTTCATATATCAGGCTATCATCTAATAAAAGTTCGTCATTTTCTAAACCTAATCCGGATTCATCAAGCAATGAAGGCTGAAGTGCATCAAGGGCTTGGCTAAATGGAGACAATCCTATGCGCTCTAAAACATCAATAAAACGTTCGCCAGAATTAGCATTTTGTTGAAATAATGTGAGCAATGCGATTATAGAATCGCCCAGTTTGTCGGGCGAAATATTATCTCCTACAAATTGCCCCATTTGCGGAATTTCCTTTGATTGTCCGCCAATTGTGATTTTGTAGCCTGTGGTTTCGGCAACAATATGGATGTCGTCTGTCGCTGAAGCCACACATGCTTGCCCACAGCCATTGATTCCTAAGGTAACGTAGGGAAGATCGGTTTGGAATTGATTTTGTAAAGCTTTACTGAGTTCTAGTGCGTCTCCAAGTGCATCTTGCTCTGCCAGAGGGCATAGCTCTCCGAGGCATGCTTTTGCGCTAGGTATTCCATCATTACGGTAAGAACGTAACAAAAGTCCTGCTTGTGCAAGGCGGGATTGTACATCGGGTATACGTTCGGGATCGAGCATAAATCCGATGCGTTGATCGTCGCTGATTTTTAGAAATGCTGAATCTTCATCGGCAATGGCGCATAGAGTTTTCAGCTGATCGCTGTTGTAAATGCCACCCGCCGCGTCGGCAATTACAAAAACCATTTGATTTTTTAAAGCAAATTGTGAGCTCACCTGTGCCTCCTCGTTGCAATTGCTTATCGCGTTTTGCAGCCTAAACTTGAGGGAAAAGGAATGGGGGCTGATATTTTTTGACAAAGAGCTCAAGCTGGCCGAAAACAGACCGAGAAACGAAGGAGCATGTGAAAGCCCTGTGGGACATATGCTTGCCTCGGGTTGGGGGAGTGGTTACACTCCTTTTAGCGAAGCTCAATGTTGATTTTGTTGTTGCGTGTTGTCTTACTGTGAGTTGCTGATTCGGAGGTGAATTGAGCATGACATCAGCTGGAGCGAGCTCTATGAAGGAGCTCATTGAATTTATAGCACAATCGTTGGTTGATGCTGTAGAAAAAGTCGAAATTAATGAAATATCTGGCACTCAGACAACTGTTATTGAGTTAAAAGTTGCCAAAGAAGATGTGGGCAAGGTTATCGGCCGTAATGGCCGAACAGCAGATGCCATTCGTACAATTTTAAATTGTGGCGCAGCCAAACTCAACAAACGGTATATATTGCACATTATTGATGAATGATTTTGATGTTGAAAAAGATTTTTAAATTAGAAATATTTGCTTTGCGAAAAAAAGATGCTGTAAAGGCATCTTTTTTTATGAGTAAAATTTGTTGACGCATTCCAATGCTTTTAGCCATGTTACTTTAATTTTATTGGCTTCTAGCTCTGGCATTTCTGGAGTAAATGTTTTGTGAGTGGATGCAGAAACCTGTGGAATATTTTTTCCCATTGTTGCCAAAATTGCAAAAGCAGCGCCTAGTGCTGTTGTTTCGGAATTTGCAGGGCGTGCCAAATGAGTGCGCAAAATATCGGCCTGAAATTGCATTAATGAATTGTTTTGCGATGCTCCGCCGTCGACTCCCACACGTTTTAATGGAAATCCCGAGCATTTTGTCATGAGTGATAAAAGTTGGGCATTTTGAATTGCAATGGACTCTAAAACACACCGCATGATTTGTGCTTTGTGGGTGCCACGGGTGAGTCCGAAAAGTGTTCCTCGCGCTTTTGGGTTCCAATAGGGAGCTGCGAGGCCCGTTAGTGCAGGAATAAAAATTAAATTTTCGTCGCGTGGTAGTGAATGTGCAAATGACTCACTTTGTGAAGCAGAAGCTATCCAGCCAAAATTATCGCGCATAAACTGCACTGCCGCGCCGGCAATAAATGCTGAGCCTTCTAGTGCAAATGTACGCGGAGAGTTTTCGTTACTATATGCCACTGTGGTAAGAAGTCCATCGTTTGAAAAAAGAGGTTTATGACCAATATTCATCAACAAAAATGCACCTGTTCCGTATGTGATTTTGGCCTCGCCGGCATTGAGACACTGGCCACCAAAGAGTGCCGATTGCTGATCGCCTATGCACGACAAAATTGGAATTCCATTTTGTAAGCCAGGTACTTGTGAGGTTTCGCCCAATAAACTGCTTGAATTTTTAATTTCTGGAAGTGCTTTTTCTGGAATGCCGAAACAGTCGAGCAATTCGGAATCGTATTTTCCGGTGTGTAAATTGTAGAGCATTGTGCGCGATGCATTTGTGTGATCTGTGGCAAATATTTTACCGTTTGTTAACTTATAAATAAGGTAACTGTCGATTGTGCCTAAACAAAGTGTTCCATTTTTTGCCCATTTTTGCGCGTTCGGATAATTTTCGAGCATCCATTTCATTTTGCTGGCACTAAAATAAGGATCGCACACGAGGCCTGTTTTGTTCAGTATATTAGCTTTTAATGTGGAATTTTCCCTAAGTGTATCGCAGAATTCGGCAGTGCGTCGGTCTTGCCACACCAATGCGTTTCCTGCTGTTTCGCCCGTTTCGCGGTTCCAAGCTAAACACGTTTCGCGTTGATTTGTGATACCAATGCCTTCAATTTTACTGCTTCCATCATGAGCTATTTTTAATGCTTGCAAAACACTCGACCATATAGCGGCTGGGTTGTGTTCTACCCAGCTTGGTTGAGGATAAATTTGCGGAAATTCGATTTTTGACTTTGCTTTTACGGCGCAAGTATTTGTATCAAATGTAAAAACCTGCGAGCCTGTTGTTCCTTGGTCGATAGTCAGCAATGATCCAGACATGGTAAACTCCTGATATTCAATTCGCATGAGGTCACTTTTGCTTGCAAAGGTACCAAAGTGCGCGCCAAAGTAAAATTTTTATGAGGAAAATTAGCGTGCATAGAGAACGATTTGTACACGCCTTTGCTAAACTGCCCAAGCATAAGCAGGCGGGTTTTTTTGTGTGGCCAAGTTTAGCTGGTGCTGAATTGTCTGTGGAAGAAGCGCGACTCTTTGCGCACCATGCGCCTTCGGGTTGTGTGTTATTTAAAAGAAATTTTTCGTCTATTGCTCAGGGCCGCGACCTCATTGCGCAAATTAAACAATCAGTTGCCTTAGGGCGAGCCTCACATGCAAAAGAAAAAATTTGGGGCGCGCCTTTTATAGTTTCCATTGATGAAGAAGGTGGGCGTGTTTCGCGTTTCCCTGCTCCTATTCCGCGTGGCCAGCCCGCATTAAGTTTTGGAGATTCTCAAGATTTAGAAGGCTTGCGCAGTCAAGTTTTAATGCAAAGTGGAATGGCGCACATTTTAGGTGTGAACTGCATTTTGGCTCCCGTTGCCGATATTTTAACCGAGCCTTCAAATCCTGCCATGGGAGACCGTTGTTTTGGACGCACTCCAGAAGTGGTGACACAGTGCATGATGCAGGTGTTAGATACGCTTGAAAATCAAGGAATACTTTCTTGTGTCAAGCATTTTCCTGGCCATGGCGATACGCTCACCGATTCGCATCGTACCTTTGCGCGCACTCCTGTTACTTTAGAAACCCTGCGTAAACGCGAATGGATGCCGTTTCGCGCGGCTTTTTCTGAGGGAATTAGACTATGCATGACTGCACATGTCATAGTAGAAGCGGTCGATCCGGCCAGACCCGCAACACTCTCGCCAAGTTTATTGCAGCATCATTTGCGCGAAGAATTAGGGTTTTCTGGGCTCGTACTTTCCGACGATTTGCGTATGAATGCAATAGCGGAACACTATGGAGCTAAAACAGATATTCAGCAATCTTCTGCTGTGGGCGATGTGAGTTCCGAAGGTATTCAAACAGATGATTCTTATTTAGGAAAAGCAGCAGTGGAGGCATTGAAAGCGGGATGTGACATCATACTTTCTTGCCTTTCGATTGAACGAGAGAAGATCATTTTTGAAGCAATTATGGCTGAATTAGAAAAAGATGTGATTTTTGCCCAGGCCTGTGCTCACAAAGCTTGGCGGATTCAAAAAGAATTAAGTTCTCAGCGTTGAACTTTGAGAGGATGAATGGAACTCACTCTTACGTCGCCAGAAATGACTTTGAGTCTCACAGGAAGTGAACTTTTGAAGCTATAAACAGCACTGGTTCCGGGCTGAATGTTTATAGTTCGCACTTGTTTTTCGTGTTGCGCAAATATTTTAACAACTGCGCCGCTCGATGCCGTATTGGTAATATTGAGTGATTGCGGGCTGCTGATTCCCTGAAAAAGCACATCGAGTGACTTGGGAATAGCAACAGGATAGTCGCCAGGAATGGTGACATCGCCTCCAATGGGAAGCTCCGTAACCACTAAGCCATCAAAGGCAAATGCTGTTGAAAAACTGAGCGCTGTTAAGCAAAGAAACTTGTGAATCAAATTGGATTGAAGCTTCATGGTGTACCCCTCTTTAGTCTTTAGAGTGTAACGGCCATGGCTGAATTTGACTTGAGGGCAGGCTTTTACTCCTTGTTTTTTTGACGGTTTTTGTGAATTGTGGAGTAGGTTCGAAGGTGTAACATTTTGGGGTTCTGTTTTGATTGGGGAAAATTATGACTAAAAATGCTGCAGTGGTTCCCAGAGGGACATTCAATGGGGGGGGGCTTTTTCAAACTGATGCCCCTCCAATCCCATATTTGATTCCGGTAATAATTACTGCGAGTATTGCTTTTCATTTAAGCTTTTTTTCGGCATTAAATTTTGTTAATTTAAAACCTGCAGAGCGATCTCCTGATAATAACGTAATTAAAATATCAGAAACAATTGCTAAAATAAAAGAGCCTCCTGTTGTTAAAGAAGAAATTAAAAAGGAAGAAATTAAACCTCCCACGCGAAAAGCACGCATTCGCAGCGATGAAAAAGCTCCACCAGTGCCCAAAAATTCGCCTCTACCAGAGTTAAGGGCGGGATTGAGCAATTCTACTGCGCTCCAGACAGGCGCAGGAATCGCCATTGCACAAGGTAACAGTGCTGAGGTTGTAGTTGACCCTCAAAAAGCCAATGAACCCCTTCCGCAACCTGTTTCGGTGCCGCAAAATATTGTCGATTTGGCAGTCCCCGTGGCGGAGGTTGCGCAGGATGCAATGGCAGATACTCCAACCAGTTGTCCCATTCCAAAGGGGTTAGAGTTGTCTGAGGATGCGCTTAATGCTGGATTGAGTTCTGGCGAAGTTGTGGTCGAATTTTTTGTGGGAGCAGACGGGGTTGTTAAAAATCCTATTTTGAAAAAAAGGACGGGATACACAGTTGATAAAACTGTGTTAGAAGCGGTGAAAAAAATTAAATGCTCACCAGCGAAAGTGAAGGGACAAGCTGTTGCCGTAAAAGCAAGTCGTATTAAATTCATGATTTTGGCACAATAATATATTGGTGAATTTGGAGCGGAAAATAATTTATGAAATTAAAAAGTGAAAATAATAAAACTAAATGCGTTGGTGCTTTGTTTTTGGTTGTTTCTTTGCAACAATCATTTATTTTGCAAGCACAAACCGAAGTTAAAGAAGTTGCGACAGAGGCCGCTGCGCAGACTGTTACTTTAAAAGGCACAGTAAAAGCCAGGGGCGGAGGTGGCTTTGCGGCTGGTGTAGCAGTAATTGCATTTCCGCAACGAGAAAATAATACCACCACTGATGCAAATGGTGCATTTTCTTTTTCTGTTCCATTAAATACGGAATATATTTTAATTCGCGGTGCGGCATTTGAAGAACTCAAAATCGCACTTAGCAACGGAAAACTGCCAGACGAAGAAGTTATTTTACTCGATCCTTCCCCGGAACTTGTTGGTGTAGGAATTATTAGAGCCCGCCGCAAAACAGAGGTTTCGCAATCGAGTTTGCAACGCAAAGAATTGGAGCGCATTCCTGGTTCGCAGGGAGATGCAGTTAAAAGTTTGCAGGTTTTGCCCTCAGTTTTACCTGCAGGACCTGTGGGAACTGCAGCAATTGTAGTGCGCGGTGGTGCTCCTGGCGACAATCGATTTTTTTTAGATCGTTTGGAGCTTCCATTTGTTTACCACTTAGGTGGTCTCGGTACTGTAGTTCCAACTCGAATGTTAGAAGGAATCGATTTATTTGCCGGTGGATTTAGCTCTATTTATGGCGATGCAACGGGTGGAATTATTCAGCTGCGCACCGAAAATAGCATTCCAGAGCAAAAATCGGGGCAATTTGAGCTTGGATTGACACAGTCTTCATTGTATTATGAAGGCTCAATGGGTGAGAAAACAGAAAATTCAGACGACCGTATTGGTTACAGAGTTGGATTCAGGCGCACTTATTTAGAAGTCTTAAAACCAGCAATTAAATATTTTTCGGAGAAAAATTCTAAAGGACAAGTTGGTCTTGTTACTTTACCTCAAGCTACAGATTATCAATTTGTGCTCAATGGAGTTCATAAAAATGGAACATGGCAGGCTTATTTACTAGGTGCCGCCGACAGATTGAGTTTAGTAACACCTACATCTATATCTGACCAGGGCGATGGCAGGAGCAAATTTTCACTTTTTAATTATTTTGAAACTATGGGACTGAGATATAATCTAAATTTGGAAAATGGTTGGGGCTTAACCTTGAGTCCGCAGCAGCGCTATGCGGGTATTCACCAGGAATTTTTTGGAAACACAATTGATATTGTAGTGAACAGGTTTGCCTTCGATGTGATATTAGACAAACGAGTGAATAAAATTGTGAACTTGAGTCTAGGTGTGCGACCAGAATATGAGCGTCAAAAAACTAAAATAGATTCAATTCAGTTTCCAGCAGGTGGAATAACGGTATTTTTTGACCCAGACACAGCGCCTCGGAACAAGACAACTCTCACTCGCGATATTTCGAGCGGATTTGCATATGTAGATTTGAATATAAAACCTATAAAGGAACTCCTCATAAATCCTGGAGTAAACTTACTTAAAGGACCCACACCGCAACAATTAGAGTGGGATCCTCGCATTGCGGCCCGCTACGAATTTATGGAAAATCAGACTTTAAAGCTTGCCACAGGGTATTACAGTCAGCGCCCTGAGCCTCAATTCGATGCCCCCGGCTATGGCAACGAAAAACTGAAATTAGAAAGAGCCATTCAATATGTGGCTGGAATTGAGTCTGTTTGGGCAGAAAATATAGATAGCGATGTGCAAGTATATCAAAAGAAAATGTTCAGTTTAGTGGGAACAGCCACCGAAAATCCTGCGGACAAATACGAAAACAATGGCGAGGCCCTTTCGAGTGGTATTGAATTTTTAGTAAAAAGAAAATCGCAGGGGCGTTGGTTTGGCTGGATTTCGTACGGATTTTCTAAGGCAGAAAGGCGCGACCCACTTAACGGAATTTGGCGCAAATCAAGTTTCGATCGTCCACACGCGCTTAATTTATTGGCAAGTTATAAAATCACTGGCCAATGGCAATTGGGAACAAAGTTTCAATTTTTATCTGGTTCACCTTATTCTAATATTAAGGACGGCACATTTAATCAGAACACAGGGCATTATTTGCCTTATTCCGATGGAACTCCTGTGAGCATAGCAATTAATGATGCACGAAACCCCAATTATTACCAAATCGATTTACGTTCCGATTATGATTTTCTTTTCGACGCCTGGAAACTCAATTATTATATCGATGTGACAAATGTGACCAATCAAAAAAATATTGTAGGTTCTCGTTGGGCACCAGACTACAGCAAACGAGAATTAGTTTATGGCATTCCAATTATTCCCAACATGGGAATAGTTGCGAGTTTTTAAAATATAAAAAATTAATTTTGACGAGGGCGAAATGGCTTACAAATACTTACTTGCGCTGAGCGCCATAATATTATCGTGCAACCCTGATGGAAAAAAACTTTATTTGCTAGAAGAACTGCGTGTGCCTGTTGCGCAATTTTGGATAAAACCTTCTGGTGCTCCCACCGCAGAGCAAATGTGTCGCACTTTTAGTGGCGAAATTTATTGTCAACAATCGCCCCTGCGACCTGCGCAAATTGCTGGCGAAAAAGCTTACCTCACTTTTGTTGCCATTCACACCGGTACTGATGCAGTAAAATTTGAATTGACCGGCATAAAACAGCTGCAAAATTCCCTGGGAGGAGGGCGCGGTCCGCAACAAGGGACTGCGAATCAAGAAATTAAACTCGAAAAATTCGGGCTTAATTCTGCTGCCCCAAATGCCGTTACTTTAAATACAATTCTGCAAGATGCACCCTTGAGAGTTGAGCAAGTAGGATACGAATTAACGTTGCCAACCTTGCAAGATTTGCAGAATAATTTTAGAACCAGTAGCGCATTGCCGACCTATACTTTTGAATACAAAGCGGTGGTGAACGAAAAATTGGACAGAGGAAGCGTTTCTGTTTACCTGCTGCCTTCGCCTACGGAAACAGCCGTATGGCAATCTCTTTCTGCACTGGCTTCTCCGCAAACTCTTGAGGCATTGAAAAAGCAGGCCATAACAAATATTCCACCTTCGTTAGGAGCGATTTCTGCTGCTGCCGAAGTCTCGGGAGAAGTGAATTTAGAAGTTGCCAATGGAGCCACTGTCGACTCTGATGAAAACGCAAAAAAACGGTTGCAATGGTTTGTGACCCAAGGTGAACTCGTGAATGAACGATCGCAAAAAACATTGTGGAAAACAAAAACGCCCGGACCAGCGGGGCTTTTTGTTATGATTCGAGATTTACAAGGTGGAGTCGATTTTGCGTTTGCAAAGACAGTGGTAAAGTAACAAATGATTTTGCTTTAATTATTTACACTTCATTCGTAAATAATTCGCATATGCAGGCTAGAACTTTCGAATGTGGCACTCCCAGAAATTGAAATACTGAAGCCACCATCGTCGGCCCTTTTAACCCCCGAACCTTGGCATTTTACATTATAATCTGCAGCATTGTTAAGTTTGCAGCCATATTCGGGTCCGATTTTAAATTCACCTGGTGCTTTTATGAGTAGGGTGAGTTTGCGTCCTTCTTTGCCGCAATCTTTTAAAACTTTTCCACTGTATGTGGTCTGTTTTTCAGACGTCTTAGGATTGAGAGTGTCTTGACCTTTGAGGTCTGTGCTACAGCTGTCGGTCGACGCAACGGCATTTTCTGTGCCCTGCGCCGACTTCACCACAAAGCTCCCGGGATCTTGAGATGCGGGCGGTGCCGGAGTTGTTTTAGCATCGTCTAAGTCTTTGTCTTTACTTGAACCACAGGCCGTTGTTAGCAGGCTGATAATAATTAACGTGGAACTTTTAAAATTCACCAATTTATTGAAAAGTCGAATCATTAACATTAATTGTCTCCTTTAATGGACTCTTAACTGATTCTATCGGCAAATCGATTAAAAACTTTACAAGTTTGAATGTTCATGCGAGTTTGTGCCATTTCGACTGATAAAAATAATTGAACTTTGGAGTTTTGAAATGAATACTTTTTTTAACAATGCTCAAAAATCTCGTAATATTGATGTTTGTTCTATTGAAAATGCATTAATTGACCTCCTTGTGAGGGCGGAAAATACTGACCTTAAAGAGTTGGGAATGCAAAAAGGTGTCATGCAGCTTGTAGATTCTGAAACCCAAGTGCGCGCCCTGGCAAATTTAGGCAAGTTAACAACAGAAGTGGAATTGGGCGGCAGTGCGGCAAATGCTTTGCGTGGAATGGCAATATTAGGCGCTAAAACAAGTTACAGCAGTGCCATCGGTCGCGATAAAAATGGTCAAGCGTTTAGCAACAGACTCGAAGAATTGTCTATTTTAAATAGATTGTCTGTTGTAGAAGGCGAAACAGGCAGCTGTTTAGTTGTTGTCACTCCCGATGGCGAGCGCACTTTAAACACCTTTTTAGGTGCTTGCCGCATGTACCGTAAAGAATTTATTCCTGAGTCTGATATTTTAAATTCCAAAGTATTTTTTACAACGGGTTACGTTTGGGACACTGAAAATCAGGTTCATGCTATTGAACACGCTTTGCAAGTGGCGCAAAAAGGTGATGTTAAAATTGCTCTCGATGTTGCAGACCCTTTTGTGGTTTCGCGCAGTGGCGACCGCATTCGTCAATTATTAAAAGGAATGGTGAGTTTAGTATTTGCAAATGCCGAAGAAGCGCAAATGTTAGTCGGTTTAAAAGGTGAAAAAGCTGCAGAATTCATTGGTCGTGATGTAGAAATTGCCGTGATTAAAGATGGCGCAGGCGGGGCATACATTGCAAATAAAGATCAAGTTCTGCATGTGCCAGCTCCAAAAGTGAATGTGCGAGACACCACGGGCGCTGGCGATATGTTTGCTGGTGGATTCATGTTTGGACTCACACAGGGGCTTTCATTGGCCACTTGCGGCGCTATTGCAACAACTTTAGCGGCAGATACAATCACTCATATGGGCGTAAGATTGTCGGCTGATATTCCAGAGCGCGTGCGCAAAATAATTGCGCAGTAAAAATATTTTTTGTGTGCCCGAGATTTATTTTAATAAATAATTTCTTTTCTATGTATTGCTATCTGTGCAGTAAATGCCGCTTTCAACTACAAGTTTTTCAATTTCCCTGAAACAAAAATTCAATTCTGAGTTTTTGTTTTTTGCTATTTCTTGCCTTATGAAAGTGCTAGAAAGTGCATTAAGTTCAAAAGAAGTGCAGCTTGTTAAGTTAAATAGTGAGTTTTCGTGACTTTCAAACGAGTCGAGAAAATGTAATTTTGGCGAGATTTTTAGTTTTGGCCGTTCATTCGTTTTATTGCCTCTTTCTGCAACAAAAATAGAAGTTTCAGCAATGAGTTTTGGACCATTTATTTTTTGGTTCGTGGCATCACGCCACTGAGGCATGGATTCAAAGGAATCAGAGCCCACAATTAAACTAAACTGATGCTGTGGCCATAGCTTTTGGAGTTCTTTTAAAAAAACATATGTGCCCCTGTAGGGTCTGGGAGGGTTTCCTTCGTTGTCGCACAGAGACACAGGAAGTTGATGCAAATTTAATATTTCGCACATTTTTTGCACCCAAATACACCTGGTTGCAAATGGTGCCTTGCATTTTTTGTCCCACCTATCAGGCGAGGGGCAAAGCCAAATTTGCTGAATATCTTGGGTTTTAATGGTCAGATATGCCAGTGCCACGTGGGCATAATGAGGAGGGTCAAAAGCCGCACCTAAGAGTGCAATTTTTAGGGGGGGCAGTTTGTTACTTTGATGAGAGCTCATGCCGCAATTTGCTTCCAGGGAGTAAGTTAACGTTAAAATTGATGAGCAATGGCTATTATTGTCTAAAAACTAAACGATCTGTCAATTTAAAACACACATTTGTGTCAGATAGATTTTCATTTGGTGATTGTTTGAAATGTAACACGCCAATGTGACAAGATAAATGCTTTTGGTTTGAAATGGCACGGGCTTTGCTCTCATACGAACAGTTCTACCCCTGCTGTTGGATTTAGGAGATTTTTCTATGTTGTTCAGAACTGCATTTTATATTAGCTTTATACTTTCTATTATTATCGCAAAAGCTGCATTTGCATATTCTTATTCTCATGAATACTACAGCCGGTCACGCCCCACTTATGGCGCTGGTGTTTACTTAGGCTCCCAGGCACAATTAAACAGTGCAAAAGTTTCTGGAGCATTGCAAGAGTCTGATGAAGGGTTTCAGAAATTCTCTGGATACGCATTGCACACAGAAGCCGGTTTAGAGCATTTTCGGTTCATTCAAACAGGTGTGTTTTTTAATCACTCGCAACTGTCCGACAATTCAAATGCCATTCATGACTTACGAGTTCAAGAATATGGCGCTGAAACCCGTATTGTACTTACTTCGCCAGTGGTAAATATTGGGCTAAATGGTGGTGCATTTATGGCCAGCGCAGTTCATACTAATGGTTTAGCTCGGTCGCAGCTCAGTGGTTCTGGTTTTAAGGGTGGAGTAGATTTTATTTACTGCGCTGCTTCTAATGTTAATTTATTGCTCACTGTCTCTTCCTATAGTGAAACTCTCAAAGATAAATCCGGTGCAGCCAATGCAATTTCTGTGAAGTCTAATCGCATTGGCGCAGGACTTTCACTTTGGCTCTGAAAATGGCGCTCCCGTTCCATCCCCAAAAATCTCTGCTATAATATGATCCTAAGAGTTTAATGCTGGGGAGATATTGTGAAAAACGAAAGCGGTGCGAGTTTTCTTGATTTGCGCGTGACCACTGCTGAGCATGCCATTTTCAAAGAGATTGAAAACGGACGTATTCCTCTCAATTTACCCGATATGACTGAAGTCTTTGCACAAGTTTTGTTAAAGGCCCCTGATGTTATGGGCGCTTTGGTAAATCGAACGGTGACAGAATTGACTGGGATGATTTATCGGTGGAGTGATTTGAAGGTTTTATTAAATTCAAACGACGCATTTTCATTGCAGTCTTTTTTTGAGCCTTTAGCCAAAACGATTGATGCATTGTTAGCCGGGTTTGCAGTTGATATTTTTTCTGTTTATCGGAATAAAATTCAATCGAATGCAAAGATTTTTGTAGATAAAATGGTAGAATCGGTCATGTCTTCAGATTTAAAATCGAAATATATATTTGAGTCCTGGGCCCATGAAGAAGTGCAAAGATGGTTAAATATGCACAAATTTGAGATTGTGCAATTGGCATCTGCCGCTCACAGGGCTGCAGGGGCACCGATGGACGCTTAGTTGCTAGCGTTTTCAAAATTGGCCGATTTTTTTACCGCAGTGTTTGGTCGCAGGCGGCCGTTTGAAGTGAGAAGCCCTGCTTCAACTAAATCGTCAATAATATAAGCCGGAATGCGCGTTCTCATGCGCCGGCGTTTGATTTGTTCCACGGCTAAATATCGTACAGTACGTGTGCGATCGTACAACATGTAGTTTAAAAAATAATCGGTTAAATTAATGTGCTTTGCTGCTTCTTGGCGCACTTGCATGCTGCGGTGAGTACACACATAAATGATTTGATCGGTCAAAAAAATATGGGGTTTATTGAGTGTTGTTAAGCGTTTGGCGTGCTCTAGTATTTCACGAGCGACCACGTCCCATTCTAGGACATTACTATATTTGCTCATGGAAAACCCTCCAGCGGACCTCGAAAATTCGCGGTCAGACTGGACTTAGCAATTCAAGCAGCCAGTGGCAATACGTAGAAATCAATATTTAACTGAAAATGCACAATTGAAGTGCCAACGCCCCTAATTTGTTCGTTTTATAAAATAATTTATTTATGAATTTTTAGGCTTGACATAAGCAAAAACACCTGCGACTGCCGCAAGTGTTTTGAAAACCTTTCGTTTAAAAATCTGAAGTGTGCACAGAATGCGACCTAAGTTAAGTTGGCTGTCCAAAATGCATCATAAGCGCCTCCATGAGAGTGGCCTTCAAGACTCAAAATTCATTCCGCCAATGCAACCCATTGACCATTTCTGTCGAGCTCCCTTTGGGTTTCCATATCAACAATTGCAACGAGTCCTTTGCGGCATGCACGCAAAAGTGCTGTTGAAATTTCCCCCAACACTCTCATTTCGAGATTGTGGAAGTAAATGACTGTATACCTCATATGGGATCTCCTCTAAAGTGTCCCGTGAATATTTTTCCTACTAAACTCATCGCCAAAACTGCAGCAAGCTTGAGGAGTATTTAAAATTATTTCAATTTCTGAGTGATTTGTAATGATTGTAGCAAATACGCAAAGTCGAGATAAGGGCTTGGATTGTCGTTTATTGTATACATATCGGTGTTTTGCTTTTTGAGTCGGAAAAAGGGCAGTGTGCCGTACCGCCAAAGCCAGTCTTGTTTGGCAGAAGAAGTTTTTAAACTTTTCCACTCGGCTTCCATGGCAAACCCTTCTTTTTGCCAGGTTGTGAGTGGTTGTTTAGGGTAATTATCTGTATTTGTTGAATAATGATTTAGAAGTTGAACAATGTGGGCGCATTCGTGCACCAAAAGTGCATTGTCGCTCTGGAGCGCCAGCGTTGGCGGCGGTAGAAATAAAAAAGCTTGTCCGTCTGGAGCCAAATGGCAGCTGTAATTATTATTGCCCGGTAAAATAACTAAAATTAAAGCATTTGGCGAAGAAATATTAAAGATTTGATTGAATATCTGTTCAATTTTTTTCGGCCAATTTGTTTCAACTTGTGCTGCGGCAGATAAAAGAGGTTTTTGTTTTGGAAATAATTGAGAATCATTTTGCAAGAATTGAGAATCATTTTGTAAGAATTGTTTTGCAAATAAGATATTTTCTTCGGGTATTTTATGAATGACATGTGCATTTTGAATTGAATTTGATGGGTGGAAAAATTGTTCGTGGAGAGTCTGTAATTGAGGATTGATTTCGAGAGGAGCTCCCAAAGCCATTGCCTCAGCGGTCATCCAATGGCAAATTAAAGATTGGTCGCTGTTTGCATTTGTATATTGCTGTGAGTCAATAGCAAATTGCAGGTATTTTAAAAGGCTAGGATGCAGTTTTTTAATGCCATTTAAATGCGACCACTGAAACGAAAGTAGCATAAATTCAAATGATTTTGAACAAAAATGATTTTTCTGCAGGTGCTCAAATGCATCAACCAATTGTGCGTCTGAGGCAACGGGGCAGATTTCTGGATTTGCAATTATTTGAATCATTTTTAAACCGACCTCAGTGATTCAGAATATTTTACCTTTTTTTAGGGCGATTGAAGAGTGAAGAAACTTTTAAAATTTTGGCAGAGTGTTTCTTTTTCCGATGTTTCAAGTCTCATGAAAACATTGAGCGAGCGACCAGCTAGACTCTCCGATTTGCAACAAATAAGTGCCATATCGCAATATTTAAATGTGGAGAATAGTTCTCCAGCTTTTGAAAAGGATTTGCCATTGATTCGTAAATCGGCTTTTCATGCCATATTAAATTTTGAATATAAAATGTTTTGGTCAATGTTTTTGATTCATATTATTGATGTGCATTTTTCAATATTTGCAACGTTACTTTCGCTGCAAATATTGAGAACATATGAATCGGGAGAAGGTTTTCATTTGATTCAATGGGTGAATGAAGTCATTGTTCCTAAAATGAGCTCTGCTTTTCAGTTTTCTCAATTGCAATTTGCACTGATGCTCGCTTTGATTGTTTTTGTCCTTAATTTGGTTGCGGCAGCTTTGCATTCTCAAAAAATAGAGCGTGAAATGCTTGTCAGTTATAGAATTCAATCGAGATTAACGGAACGAATTTATGAATTTATATTAAATTCTGGACAAAAACTTCGCGCAGAAAAATCGACCGGCGATTTAATGAATCTTGCGCAAAGTGATGTGAGAGAAATGGCGGGTTTTTTTGCACATGCTTTTGTCGACTTTCCTGTTCTTTTTATATCTGTCACTGTTATTGTTTCAATTATGTATCAGATGATAGGTAATGCTGCTTTTGTTGCTGCAGCAATTGTAACCATGCAAATTCCTATTTCATTATTGTTCATGAAAATCAATACAGGTTTGTATTATGAAATGATGAAAAGATCCGACAGGCGAATTTCGCTGGTATCTGAGTGGATTCAAGGCATACGGCTCATACGTTACTTTGGGTGGATTGATAAGTTTAAAACAGAACTCAAAGATTCTGCAAAGGCAGAAATTAGCCAAGATTATAAATTAAAATTGAGTTATAGCGCTGCATTTGGACTGTCAACCGGCTGGTGGATGTTTGTTTCTGTGGGTGTGTTTTCTTGGTTTGCGTTATTTGGTGAACCTCTCTCTGCATCTAAAGTTTTCGGCACTCTTTGGCTGACTTCTATTTTGGGGCATCAACTCAACCCTTTGCCGTGGTTTATTTCTTCATTTTCGCAAAGTATTGTGGCCAAAAAGAGGTTGGGTGAATTATTTGTGAATCAATTGCAGGATGAAGAATTTTGCATTCAAAGCGCTGAATTGGGAATTAAATCAAAAATTGAATGTACAAATGATATTGAAACCGAATCTACAAATGATATTGATATCAAAATAGAAATCAGTGATGATGTCATTCCGGGCATAGAAATTGAAAATTTGAGCGTCGCTCTGTCGGCAAATGAAAAGCCGCAGCTTTCAGGACTTAATTTACAAATTCCAGCGGGTGAAATTACTGCACTTGTAGGAAGTGTTGGCTCCGGAAAATCATTACTGATTCAAACTTTATTAGGAGAAATTAAGCCAGTTGGAGGAAAGGCGTATTTGACATTTAGAAGTGATAATATCCAAGATGATAAATATAAATCTGAAACCATTCAACTCAAAAAAATAAATATCCACTCAAAATTTGGTTTAAAAAAATTGCGTTCTGCTTTAGGTTTTGTTGCTCAAGAAACTTTTGTTTTAGGAGCCAATATTATCGATAATATCACCTTAAAATATGCAGCAACACAAAATGAAGTGAATTTAGCGCCGTTTATTAGCGACGATAAGGCAATAGTTCAATCCATATGGGAAGCAAGTTTAGAGACAGATGTGTACGAACTACCACAAAAATCATTTACCGTTTTGGGCGATAAAGGTGTGAATTTGTCGGGTGGGCAACGCCAAAGACTTTCATTGGCTCGCGCCGCGTATGGCGTTGCTGAGAATAACTCCAAGCTTATCATTCTAGACGATCCCTTTAGCGCAGTAGATGGTGCAACAGAAAAATTGTTAGTAGAAAATTTATTTGACCGCCGCTTTAAAGGTAAAACTGTGCTTTGGGCCACTCACAGACTCGACTATATTGCCAGGGCGCAAAATGTGGCGGTTCTCGAAAATGGGTGTTTAGTTGAATTTGGCAAATACACAGAGTTAATATCAAAACCAAATTCAAAATTAAATATTATATTGAAAGAAACATTTCAGGTGAAACCTCATGTCTGAAGATAATCTAACGCAAGAATTTGGAACCTTGGTTCAGAACGAAAAGCGTGGCACAGGGGGTATGGGATTAAACTTTTATTACCGTTACTTTATAGCAATGGAATATGTTTATTCTTGGGGTCCGATAATATTAATAGGTGTTTTGTGCGAGAATATATTTGCCAGTTTGTTTCGTTATTGTGTGATGTTGTGGGTCGAGCAAAAATTACCTTTTCAAAATGCCATTGTTTTTTTTGTATGTTATGTATTACTGGCTGTTATTTTCCGTACTTTTTCTTGGTTTTCGGTACTCGTGTTTTTGGTCAATGGTGGTAGATGTTTGCACAACGATATGGTAGATAGCTTTTCTGCTGTGCGCGTGAGTTTTTTTGATGAAAATCCCACCGGGCGCCTCATGCGCAGATTCAGTGGCGACTACGGACAATTGCGTCTCGAAATTCCAAATTATGTCAACGATATTTTTGGCTGCTTGGCAGAGCTAGTTTGGATTTTTGTCTTTGTTTCGATTCAGGCGCCGTTGGGTGCGCTGGCAATTTTGCCTTGTGCCTATTTTTATTTTAAAATTCAAGAAATATATAAACCTGCATCAAGAGAATTGCAGCGGATTTCAAAAATATTAGAATCGCCCATTTGGAGTTTGTACAACGAAACCATGCGAGGGGCATTAACTCTAAAAGCCTTTGGCCGCACCGAAGATTTTGTGGCGCGCCTTAAAGAATTGTTTTTGAATTATGGCTACAGTGTTCTCATTCAAAGCCGAATGACACGTTGGTTGAATTTGCGTCTCAAATTTATTTCAGAAACATTTTCGTTAATTCTCACTTTTATAATCGTATTTTTGTGCGCTACACACAAAATGGAAGTTTCTACGGCGGGTTTTTTAATGAGCCTAACCATCGGGCTTGATACAACAATGCAGTGGCTCACCCGTTCTTTTTCGCTGATGGAATCGACCATGGTGAGTTTTGAGCGCGTGCTAGACTACAAAGATTTGCCAAAAGAATTAGAATCAGAATTCTCTTCAAAATACGGTGCTATGCCCTACGTAAATTCCAATTCTTTAAAAATGGAATGTATTGGCGAAATTGAATTTATAAATTACACAGCCGCCTACCGGCACGACCTCCCTTTGGTTTTAAATGACTTTTCAATTCGCATAATATCTGGTTCGAAAGTGGGAATAATAGGGCGCACAGGTGCCGGTAAAAGTTCATTGTTTCAAAGTCTGTATCGTATGCTTTATGTGCATTCTGGGAATATATTAATAGATGGAAAAACATTGCATCAGTTTCCATTAAATGAAGCTCGAAAGTTGTTTTCAATCATTCCACAAGACCCTTATTTGTTTTCGGGCACGCTGCGCTTTAATTTAGACCGCACTGATATTTATTCCGACGAAAAAATTAAAGACATACTTGTGCAAGTGGGTATGTGGGAATTCGTCAATTCACTACCGGGGCAATTGAATTATGAATTGCAAGAACGAGGGCAGAATTTTTCTTTGGGTCAACGCCAGTTACTTTGTGTGGCGCGCGCTGCTCTTATGGATAGGCCCATTGTTTTAATCGACGAAGCTACGGCAAGCGTTGATATGGTGACAGATGCGCTGCTGCAAAAATCTATGCAAAAACTTTTTGCAAATCGCACTGTGCTGACAATCGCGCATAGGCTTGAAACCTTGGCGCACGTAGACCAAATCATTGAAATTTCCGAAGGACGTGTGTTGCGTCAAGGAAAGCCGCAACAAATTTTAAATGATTTGCATGCAGCGCTTCTTGTGTGAGACTTTAGCGCTTCAGCCTTTGAAGAGTTTCTATTTCAGTATTCAACGAATAAGTTTAAAGTTTTAAATATAATTGCGGAGATTATTATGAATTCTTTGTTTTTTAATAAAGGTATTAATATTCAATTAAATGCAAATTCTGTTTCTCAGGGCTCGGTCCGAGTGGCACCGGTGTTACGTTGTGCTAGCGGAACAGGCAATGCTCCGGAATTTGTAAAAGTATTGATTACCGGAAAATTGAGTCCTGTTGCCTTAAAAATTCTTGAAAATCCGCCAAAAGAATTGGCACTTTCTTTACCAATAAAACTCGCAGTTTTTCCTGATTGTTCACGCGAAGTGTTACTCAAAGAAATAGCGGACAGTCATGTGCTCATCACGAGGTCAGAAACAGACGTAGACGAAGCAGTGATACGTGCTGGTTCCGTTTTATCGGTTTGTGCTCGCGCCGCAGTGGGATATGGAAATATTGATTTAGATGCCGCCACCGAAGCTGGTGTTTTGGTGGTCAATACTCCCGGAAAAAACACTAATTCAGCTGCAGAACTGAGCATAGGTTTGTTACTTTCTATGTTGCGGCGCATTCCTGCTGCCCATGCCAGTACTAGTTCCGGAGGATGGAATCGCCATGCATTTACTGGCACCGAAATGCAAGGCAAAACCATAGGAATTGTGGGTTTGGGAAACGTTGGTCACCGTGTGGCAAAATTTGCACGGGGCTTCGACATGCAAGTATTAGCATACGACCCTTATATATCCGATGAAGTGTTTCGGCGAAATCATTGCACACGCGTAGATTCTCTTGCTGAAATGTTGGGTCAAATAGATGTTTTAACCGTTCACGTGCCACTCAATAAAGAAACAAAAGGCATGGTGGGTGCTGCTGAATTAAAGAAAATGAAAAAAGGTTCTTTAATTATTAATGCTGCACGTGGCGGAATTATTTCTGAACAAGCCTTGTTAGAATCATTACAATGGGGACACATTGGTGGAGCTGGAATAGACACTTGGGACACGGAACCTGTTCCGTTAAAAGATTTGGTTTCGCACCCCCTTGTTATTTCGACTCCACACATTGGTGCGTCAACCGAAGAAGCTCAAGTGCGCATTGGCGAAGCAGTTGCAGTGCAAACTCTGAAGGCATTGCGCGGTGAAATTGTCGATTTTCCTGTAAATTTACCACATGTTTCTGTGTTGGGCTCTGGCCCGACACGCCAGTACGCAGTGCTTGCCGAAAAGCTTTCGCGCGTTGCAACGCAAATTTTAGATTTTAATCCTAGTGCATTAAAACTCACAGTTTCGGCTGACTTGCCTGAATCAGAATTGCAAATATTACGACTTTCGTGCATCAAAGGATTTTTATCGCATGCCAGCGATGAATTTGTAAGTTACGTTAATGCCGACAGACTTTTGAATAAAAAAGGTCTGAAAATGGATGTTTCACGAGTTGATAGTGTGGGTTATTTGCGCAACGGATTGCTCTTTGAAGTGGAAGGCGAAAATAATGCGCGCCTAAAAGTAGGGGCGGTATTGTACAATAACGAACTGCCTCGCTTGTGCCTCATTAACGATTTTATGTTTGAAATAGAGCCTGAAGGCGAGCTTATTGTGTTGCAAAATCACGACCGACCGGGCGTAATTGGTGATGTGGGAAGCTTTTTGGCAAAAAGTAAAATTAATATTGCGCAATTTGAATTGTCTCGTAACCGTGCTGGTGGTATGGCCATGGCAATACTTAAAATTGATGGCATGCTTGAATTGCCACTTTTGCAAGAACTACAATCTCTGCCTAACGTCATTTTTGCCCGTGGAGTGTCTGGACTCTGACGGCAAAGGCCGAAAAGACTCCTATCGGAGCTGGCAAAGTACCTGCATAATCGAAGCAAGAGTCTTTCGAATTTGTTTGAGGTTACCTGAGGAGTTTCAAGCCCCATGAGTGATGACAAAACCGTCGTTGCCAGTGATCCCTCTGAAAGTGTGACCAGTTCTGGATCGCGCAGTTGCCCTGTGCTTTTGCAGTACGATGGTGGCGCCGCTGGAAAACGTTTTTTATTAACAACAAACCAGGTTTTGATTGGTCGTAGGGCCGATCGAGTTCAGGTTTGGATAGATGACGCAAGCGTATCGCGTGAACATTGTCGGGTCGATTTCAGTGGTACTAAAGCTGTAGTAACGGACTTAGGAAGTTTAAATCATACCTATATTAACGATCAACTTGTTATGACAAGTGCCGAACTTTGCCATGGCGATATGTTGCGCGTTGGAAACGTTAGATTACGTTACTTTGCGCATGGTTCTGCCGATCAATTATTATTCGACCGTATTTACCGTATGGCAGTTCAAGATCGCATGCTCGATATTTTTAGAAAAGACTACGTTGTAGAAAAATTAGAAGAAGACTTCCGTCTCGCAAGGTCTTCGCGCGCCTCGTTGTCACTTATTTTATTCGACCTCGATAAATTTAAGGGAATAAACGACACATTTGGGCACGATGCAGGCGATTATGTCTTAAAAGAAGTATGCAATCATATTAAACCGCTCATTCGGCAGGCCGACGTTTTTGGGCGATTTGGTGGCGAAGAATTTATCATAATGTTGCCGCGCACGGGTATCGAAGAAGCTTCAAACATTGCTGAACGCATTCGAGAACTCATAGAAAAAACCAAGTTTGATTATGAAGGCACATTTATTCCAGTCACATTAAGTTTGGGTGTGGCGGAATTACGCGACGATATTCCAAATGCAACAGAATTTATTAAGGTGGCAGATGCCCATGTCTACAAAGCAAAAAACGGTGGCAGAAACCGGGTTTCTCGTTGAAAACACGTGTATTATGAATCGCAAAAATAATTTAAAATTGCAAAAAATAAATTTTTTTGTTCCTTTAATTGTTTTGTGTGGAACATTTTTTACCGCTTGTACCACGGCGTCCGAGGGCGTCTCGGCGTCCCGTCCTCCAGAATTGCTCGAAGACCAAAACTATTATCCAGTTTTGCAGCGCTGGACCCGAAACGTACATTATTCAACGAGTTTCCAAAAAAGAATCGATGTTTCTGCAACTCTTTTAACCGAAGAATTTAGGCGTGCCTATGCTGCTCGTTGGGGGCGGTTGCGCGGTACGGCTCAAGATTTTCAATTGGGCGACTTATCTGCTGGAAAACTGGGTTTGCTCGTAAGTGCATACACGCCCGAAGATGTTTACCAAGAGCTAGACAATAAGGTTTTGTGGAACATTCAGTTGGCCTATGGCACCCAAAATTTAAATTGGACTGCTTCAAAGCGCATGCGAGACAAAACAATATTCTCGCCTTTTTTTAATTACATCAATCAATGGAGCTCTGAATATTTATTTGTATTTGATGTTCCTGAGTCTATTGCTGGGGCCGGCTCGGTTGTATTACCGGAGTCTGTTACTTTAGCTATGAAATCTCCCCTCGCCACCCTCGATTTTACCTGGCGCTGATGCCCTAAGAATTTGGCGCATTTACAAATAGTATAAATTCAAGCCACTTACCATGAAATATGAGCCATGCAATTGGGTCTTCCTCAATAATGAGTTTAATTGACCGAAACTCAACACTGAATGCCGCAAAGGTTTTCGCCATGGATGGCGGAAGTTCATTTGGTGTGCGCAACTAGAGGAAAGAATATGTCGGGCCAGCCCAAATACATCCTGACCGAGCGTATTGCTCAGGGTGGTATGGCTGAAATTCATTTAGGCAAAAGTGTGGGCCTAGATGGATTTGCACGCGTGTGCGCCTTTAAAAGAATTCTTGCGCATTATTCTCAGGACAACGAATTTATTCAAATGTTTCGCAACGAAGCAATGGTTGCAAAACAACTACAAAATAAAAATATTGTGCAAGTTTTTGATTTTGTCGGCGACGGACAAAGTCATATGTTGGTTATGGAATTTGTCGACGGGCAAGATTTACGTTCTGTTTTGATGGTTGCAGAGCAATCAAAAAAGAGAGTTCCGGTAGAATTGGCTTGCTATATTTGCATCGAAGCACTTTCTGGTTTGCACTACGCGCATTCGGCCGTAGACGTAAATGGTGTTGGAATGGGCATCATTCACCGCGATGTGAGCCCACAAAATGTGTTGTTAAGTTATGAGGGCGATGTCAAAATCACAGATTTTGGAATTGCTAAAGCGCAAAATCAGACCTCTACTACTAGGGCTGGAGTGCTTAAAGGTAAATTTAGGTACATGAGTCCGGAGCAGGCGAAGGGTGAAAATATCGACGCCCGCAGCGATATTTTTGCTTTGGGTGTTATTTTGTACGAAATGCTGACCATGCAACGCCTCTTTAAAGGCGAAGATATGGCTGTGTTAGAGGCAGTACGGCAATGTAAAATAAAATCGCCATCTGCTGCTGGAGCAACTCATGTTCCGCCGGAACTCGATGCCATTGTTTTAAAATTACTTTCAGGCGAACTTGATAAGCGCTATCAGAATGGAAAAGAAGCCATTAAAGATTTGTCTAAATTTTTATACAAATTTCGTCCCGATTTTTTTGCCGGTGAGTTATCGGAATACATGCATGTGCTTTTTGCCGACAAAATCACATCTGCCAGAGAGCGTTTGCGTTCTACATTGGCGTTGCCTGTGGGTGCCATGGGGCCAGGTGGGTTTCAAGACGTATTAGGTAGGGGAATGTATAACGATCATCATTCCTCTGTAATGGATTTATCGCAGCATGGAGCTCAAGAAAGAGCAGCGGTTCAGCAGCAAAATCTAATAAATGTCGAGCCATTGCGGCAGCAAGTTGTTGCGGCCCATGCCAATCAGGTGAAGGCGTCATTGGCGGTAAATGGCTCTGGTGTAGCCATGGGGCAAGCGAATAATGCTGTTGGAAAAGCTAGGCAAATATTAGAACAGAATGCGAAACCTGCAAAAATAGAAATGGCTGGTGGAGCAAAGGCTCCTCACAATTCTGAAGCCCATAAAAGTCAGAAAGCGAATTATAAAAAAGGTGTGAAAGTGGTGAGCCAGGCTCATAATTCTACAACTTATGGTAGGTCTACAATGGGACACAAACGCAAGGCCAACAAAGGCCATTGGCGTTTGATGGGTCTCACTGCTTTAGCTATTTCTTTGTTTTTGGGTGGCGTGGTCTATTTAAAATCGAATCCGGCGTTATTTCCTACAACTTATGAAGTTAATGCCACGCCAAGCGGAAAAGTAGTGGTAGAATTAAATGGATTAAAAGTGTTGAACGGTATTCCACAATCGCTGCCAGTGAAACTCAATTTAGAAGCAGGAAATCATCAGGTGACTTTGATGAGACCGGGCTTTCGCACAAAAAGAATCAAAGTAAATGCAGGGGTGTTTGGTGGAGTTATTAAAGAATCGGTGGTTTTTGAAAAAAATGGTCCGTTAGGGCAAATTAGAATTACCACAAATCCTCCGGGAGCCCGCATTATTTTAGATTCCTCGGGTGATGAATTAAAAACACCTGCAACTTTTGAATTTGTGCCTATTGGCAAACCAGTTTCTTTTAAAATCACGCACCCCAAATGCTCTCCTGCCATGTTCAGAGAAACCCTTTCTCCTTCGGCGGAGCACAGTTTGGTGGTTCGAAATATCAACTTAAAAAATTGCCACTGATGATATTTGCAGTTCTGAGCTGACTGTGGGATTCCATAAAAAAGAGTGGGATGCTGCTAAAAGTTGCCTGCGGTAAATGTAGGGTGGAGTTTATGATGTGGGGCGACTCAGATTTGTGGAATGTGGCAGAAAATTTTAGAAATTGGGTCACTGAAGAATTAGAGCATGCAGGAGTCTTGGAACGCACCTCTTTAAGAGGTGATTATTTATTTATTGTTGATTCATTGCCGCGTTTTGTTGTGCTCATTGATCCGCTTATTGCGCGTTCAGTCATATGGAATTCATCAGAGGCCCACGCAATTTTTTCTCCAGAAATGCGAAATTCTTTGCTTGAAGGTGGTTCTAGGGCTTGTATTGAAACCGATGCATTGAGTCTTAAAAAATTATTGTACGGGCAAATGAAGGCACGACAAGCTTTTTTAACGGGTAAAGTAAAAATCTCTGGCGATTTGCCTGGGTTTATCCGCTTGGCAACGCTTTTAAAAAGCAGAGGTGTTCTGCCCATTGCCCAGCCTGATAAAACAATATTGCAATCGGAAAAAGAAATTTCTCAGCCCGAAAATTCTTTGTGAGTTTATTCAAACGTAATTTTATCTGAAAAAAAAACTGAGAATTTTATATTTTAACGTCCAGAAAACTTGTCTTTTTCTTCTGAAACAATTTCGACGCGACGCCGGGGTAATTTAAAGTCTTGTGTCGGCGGCAGGCGAGAATCGGATTTGTATTGATTTTGTGGCGCGCGGTTGTCGTATATTTCTGCTGCACCGCGAGTGCGCGGAAAATCGCGCAATTCAGACTGCATGGGGCGCTGTTGTTGAGAACGCTCAAGAGTGGAATCGAAATTTTCGGGCGGTGGCGAATTTCTTATTTCTCTGCCAGTTCTTCTTGGTAAAGTAGAACTTGGCTGCGCTTTATTTTTAGCTACATTACGCACAGGAGGGGCTGCTTCTTGTGAACTTGAAGATTGCATGCCTAAAAGAGCAGTCCTGCCGCGCAATTCTAATGCCATTTCAATTAAGTCAACCACACGTTCGCAGCTTTGGTCCATTCCATCTTCGGTTAATATGTAGCCGAAGCGCCCTTCTTGCGCACTTTCTGCGATGATTTCGAGTATGGCTTGTTTGGTGGCAGTGCGAAAAATGCTCATGTTACCTCACGCATTTATTAATGATGGCGTTTGGTTGAGTTTAATACAATTGAAAGAGAGAAGGGTGCCAAAAATAGCCTTTTAACGTAGGTAAAAGAGTTCAATTTTGAAAAGTCACCTTGATGGATTCTCATTTAAAGTAGGAGAAAAATCGAGATGAATGAGGTTGGTATAATGCTCAGCGCCAGGGCTTTCTTCTAAAACAACATGCACATGGGTGCCGTTTTCTTCACAGTTCGAAATCGCGCCGGGCTTTCCGCGAAACAATACTTTGTCGCCAATGCTTGGGGCGCCATGAAAAATATGATTTTTGAGATCTGCGGCGTTCACCTCAAAAAGTGCATCTTCAATTTCTAAAGAATAAGCAGGTTCTAAAGTAACACCTGTAGGTAGTATAGTGTCTACAATACACATTTGGCTGCGGGGGCCCGAAGTGGAGTTTGCAGGTCGCAAATAAACAACAATTTTACCTACTTTTAAAAGTTCTGCTTGAAACGGTTTCAAATTCATTGGGTCCCCACAAAAAAGATCTCAGACTCCCATACCTTTTGACCGAACAACTCTTGTGCAAAAGCGAGCACAGTAAAATTGCCACCTCAGGAGACATGTGCATTGAACGGCCAGCAAAATGATGTGAGCGAACAATACTTAAATCCTGAATTCGGCGCCAAATTATTGGCAGTACTCCCCATGTTTCGTACTTTCAGCCATGAAGAGCTCATTAGAGTTTATGCATTAGGAGACATTCGCGTCTACACCCCAAATGCTACAATTTTGGTTGAAGGAGAACAAAGTTGGGGATTTTACATTTTGCTGGAAGGTTTTGTGGCGGTTTATAAATCGGGTCAGTTGGGACTCACAGATCACCGAATTGCCAGTTTGGGTGAAGGCAAAGCTTTCGGAGAAATGAGCCTCATCGACCGCAAACCTCGCAGCGCTTCAATTGTGGCCGAAACCCGCGTAGTGAGTTTTTATTTAGATGGCGATATTTGGGCAAAAGTCATGGTCGATGATCCGCGCACGGCATCGCGATTTTACCAAAATTTTTCAGTTATGCTCTCAAATCGTCTGCGCGAACTGGACTCTGAATTTATTTTGAGTCAAAAGCAATTGTGGAAGTTTGCGTTGCGCCATAACGCCTCTTAAAAAAATATCAGGATTTTGAAAAATGCCCGAATTACCCGAAGTTCAATCCTTCGTGAATGCGCTTAATATTGCATATTCCGGAAAAACGATTCAAAAAATTTCATTTCACCGGGCAAATTTGCGTGTGCCGTTTGATGTTAAAAAAATAAGCCAGATTTTAAAATCAGGATTAAAAATATTAGAATTCAAACGCCGTCACAAACAATTGCTCATTGTCACTCAAAATGGAGCATTGCGCGTGAGTTTGGGAATGTCTGGTGCTTTTTTGCCAACTCAAATTGCAAAACCTCACAAACATGAGCACGTCACGCTTGAGTTTGTCGGTGCAGAACCTTTGGCTTATGTCGACCCCAGGCGCTTTGGATTTTGGCTTGCAGACGATGCGGTTCAGCAAGAATTGGCGCAACTCATCGCAGATCCTTTAAGTTGTAAAAGTTTAATGAGTCTATTTAATTGTGAAGAAATAAAACACAGTGATAGGCAATTAAAAGTTTTATTAATGGACCAAAATTCAATTGGTGGTTTAGGAAACATTTATGTTTTAGAAGCTCTTTTTTTGGCTAGTTTGCTGCCAAATAAAAAATGTAGAGACATAAATACAAAACAATGGCAAAATTTGGCAGAAATCATACCAAAAATATTAGCAGCTGCCATTAAATCTGGCGGTTCGAGCATTGCCAGCTACCGCAATTTAAATGGCGAAAAAGGTGGATTCCAACAGCATCATAAAGTATACGGGCGTGAAGGTTTACCTTGCCCAAATTCAAAATGCACAGCAACTGTTTTGCGAAGCGTTCAAGCGGGTCGGTCTTCGTTTTATTGTCCGAGGTGCCAAAAATGACTCCCACAACTTCGCTTTTACGTCTCATACGTTATGCAAAACCTTACAGAGCTCGAATTTATCGTGCCACAGTGTTTTCTGTTTTAAATAAACTTTTCGATATTGCACCGGAAGCACTCATTGGCATTGCGGTCGATACCGTAGTGAACAAGCAAAATTCGTTTTTAGCGAGCATGGGTTTTGCAAATGTCATGTCGCAGCTTGTATTGCTGGCAGGACTCACTTTATTTATTTGGATTTTTGAATCTGTGTTTGAATATCTTTATTCAATTTCGTGGCGTGGAATTGCACAATCTATTCAGCATGAATTACGGCTGAGTGGTTACAATCACGTTCAAAAATTGGATATGGCTCATTTTGAAAAGAACAGCAGCGGACAACTCATGTCTATTTTAAACGACGACATCAATCAGCTCGAACGATTTTTAGATGGTGGGGCCAATTCACTAATTCAGCTCGCAGTAACCGTAGTCGTGATTGGTGGAATTTTTGTTTATTTCTCTCCACTTATTGCTGTCTTTGCTATATTGCCTACACCTTTTATTATTTATGGCACTTTTAAATTCCAAGAAAAACTAGCTCCCTTGTATGCAAATGTGCGCGGGCGAGTTGCCGATATTAACGTGCGATTGGCAAATAATTTGAGTGGAATGAGCACAATAAAAAGCTACACCGCAGAAAATTTCGAAACCGAAAACATACGTGCCGAAAGTTTACGTTATTTAGAAGCAAATACTAAAACAATAAAAGTTTCTTCGGCTGTTATTCCTATTATTCGTATGGGAATTCTCGCCGGATTTTTATGCACCATGGTTTTGGGCGGATATTTCACGCTCAACGGCACACTTCAAGTGGGTGCTTACAGCATACTTATTTATCTCACACAAAGGTTACTATGGCCTTTTACTGGCTTGGCTATGGTGGTCGATCAGTATCAACGTGCCATGGCTTCGGTGCAAAATATTTTAAATTTAATCGAAACACCAATAAAAATAGAGTCAGGCATAATTGAATTGTCTTCGTTGCCAGCGCAGGGAGCCATAGAATTTAAAAATGTCAATTTTGCCTATGAAGGCCGCACTGCGAATTTAGTTCAAGTGTCTCTGGCAATTTTCGGGGGGCAACACATTGCATTTGTGGGTGCGACGGGCTCCGGAAAAAGCACACTGGTAAAATTACTCATGCGATTTTACCAACAGCAATCTGGTGAAATATTTTGGAATGGGCTTGAAATTGAAAAGTATACCTTAGAGTCTGTGCGTCGCAATATCGGATTTGTGAGTCAAGATGTCTTTTTAATCAATGGTACCATTGCCGAAAATATTTTATACGGCAAACTTGATGCAAATTTAGACGAAGTTAAAATTGCTGCACAGGCGGCAGAAGCACACGCTTTTATTATGCAACTTCCGCAACAATACCAAACACAAGTGGGTGAACGTGGGATTCAGCTTTCTGGCGGGCAACGTCAGCGGATTTCGCTAGCCCGTGCGGTTTTAAAAAACCCACCTGTGCTCATTTTAGACGAAGCAACTTCTGCAGTTGATAACGAAACAGAAGCTGCCATATTGCGGTCCATCGATAAAATTTTGCAGGGACGTACCACAATTTCTATTGCACATAGGCTTTCTACCATTCGCAAAGCAAATGTTATTCATGTTCTCGATTCTGGCTCCATTGTTGAATCGGGAACACATTCGGAACTTTTAAATCGCGGCGGACAATACGCTGCACTTTGGCAGCTGCAAGCCGAGGAGATTCACAAATGATTCATTTTACTGGCGTGACAAAACAATACGGCTCAAAAATATTATACCGCGATGCCAATTTTCAAATTAAACCAGGCGATAAAATTGGTCTTGTGGGCCCAAATGGCGCGGGAAAAACAACAATATTTCGCATTATAAATAAAGAAGAAGATGTCGATGTTGGCGAAATATCCATTCCAGGCCGCACCGTTATAGGTTATTTTTCCCAAGATGTGAACGATATGCATGGCCGCAGCGTACTCGAAGAAGTGAAATCTTGCTCTGCTGGGTTGGAAGCCATTGGTAAAGATTTGGCAAGGTACGAGGCGAGACTCAATACCTTAGCCGAAGACCCCATGAGTGATGATGAAATGGCCAAACTCCTCGAAAAATATGGAGAAGCCCAAGAAGAATTCGAACGCCGTGGCGGCTACGATTTAGAACACCGTGCGCAGGAAGTGCTCACGGGTTTGGGAATTTTACCCGAAGATCAGCACCGCCCCGTAGAATCTTTCAGCGGTGGTTGGAAAATGCGTGTGGCCTTGGCCCGCATTTTAACCCTGAGCCCCGATGTTCTGCTGATGGACGAGCCCACAAACCATTTAGACGTAGAAAGCATTGTCTGGCTTGAAGAATGGCTCGTGAATTTTAAGGGTAGTATGGTCATGACAAGCCATGACCGTGATTTTATGAATCGCATTGTGGGTCGCATTGTAGAGGTCGCCAATAAATCCGTGACCACTTACAGCGGAAACTACGATTTTTATTTGCGCGAACGTGAACTGCGCCGCGAGCAACTCAGTGCATCTTTTAAGCGTCAGCAAGAAATGTTAGCCAAGGAAGAAGAATTTATTGCGCGATTTGCTGCCAGAGCTTCTCATGCTGCTCAAGTGAATTCGAGAGTCAAAAAAATTGAAAAAATTGATCGCATAGAAATTCCCCCCGAAGAAAAAACAATTAGCTTTACATTTAAAGCACCGCCGCGCACGGGCGACGAAGTTGTTATTTTAAACGATTTGTCTAAGGTTTGGCAGCGTGATGATGGCACATTAAAACCTGTTTTTAGTGGAGCTACGGGAGTCATGCGCCGCTTGCAACGCATTGCGTTGGTGGGTGTGAATGGTGCTGGAAAATCGACTCTCATGAAGTGTATTACTGGGCTCACAGAACCTACAAATGGTGGAGTGCGATTGGGCGCCAATGTTGAATTGGGTTACTTTAGCCAGCATGCACTCGATATTTTAGATGCTAAAAAAACTGTTTTTAATACCCTGCGTGAAGTCATTCCCAACGCAAATATCGGCACAGTCCGAAATTTATTGGGCGCTTTTTTGTTCACTGACGACGACGTCGAAAAACAAATTGGTGTGCTTTCTGGCGGAGAAAAAAGCCGCGTTGTGTTGGCTTGTATGTTTGCACGCCCGGTTAATTTTTTAGTTCTCGATGAGCCCACAAACCACCTCGACATCCGCTCGCGAGAAATACTTCTTGAAACTCTCAAACAGTTTGAAGGCACTATTTTAATTGTGAGCCACGACCGGTATTTTTTAAGAGCACTTGTGAATCAGGTTATGGAAGTAGATCATGGCGAAATCCGCTCTTTTGAAGGCGATTATGAATATTATCTCGAAAAATCTGCTAGCCTCAATGCGCAACGGGGAGACTCCAGAAAATGATTCAACACATCACTGCCAGTTTGCTTGAAGCCCAAAATGCGCTCGCAGCCCTTTTGTCTGATAATGCAACTTTGCACAAAATTGCCGATGCAACCGACGTGATGGTGAAATGTTTGCAAAACGGTGGTCGTATTTTGAGTTGTGGCAATGGTGGGTCTATGTGCGATGCCATGCATTTTGCAGAAGAACTTACAGGGCGCTACCGCGACAATCGGAAGGCTTTTTCTGCCATGGCAATGTCTGATGCAAGTCATTTGAGTTGTACGGCCAACGACTACGGATACGCGCAAGTGTTTGCCCGCTATGCTCAGGCCCATGGCCGACCTGGCGATTGTTTGCTAGCGTTTAGCACCAGTGGCAAAAGCGAAAACATTATTCAGGCCGCAAAATGGTGCTCAGAAAACGACATGAAAGTTATTGTTCTTACGGGGCAGAGTGAGTCGCCACTGTCAAAGTTTTCGCACATTAATATAAATACACCCGCCGGAAAATACGCCGATCGCATTCAAGAATTGCACATAAAACTAGTGCATATATTTATTGAAAATATTGAAAGAATACTTGTCCCAGAAAATTATTGACTCGCCGCGTACTCTGATAAACTCAAATTTGATAATGTGGTGGTCTCCACTTTGAGCTTAAAAGGAATACTTAAAATGCGCGCTAAAACTTGCGATTCTACCCGTGAACGTTTGGCTTCTCGCATTGCAGCGGCATGCGGCAATGTTCCTGCCACTTTGGTGATTAAAAATACGCAAGTTCTTGACGTGTTTTCGAATGAGTTTTTCACAGGAGACGTGGCTTTTCACGATGGTTTAATTGTGGGCACCCAAGAATCGTACGAAGGCAAAGCAGTGCTCGATGGCTCAGGACTTTTTGTAGTGCCCGGATTTATTGACTCACATGTTCATGTTGAAAGCAGTATGATGACCCCTATTCGGTTTCAAGAATCTGTTTTGCCTTTAGGCACGACTACCGCATTGTGGGATCCGCACGAAATTTCAAACGTATTAGGTGCGCAAGGTGTGCAGTGGGCTTTGAATTCTGCCGAAGCTTTATTTATGGATATATTTGTTTTGTTGCCTTCTTGTGTGCCTGCAACGCACCTCGAAACCAGTGGTGCGAGCCTCGACGCTGAGGCCCTTGAAGCCTTCAGAAGTCATCCGCAAGTGTTGGGCCTTGCGGAGGTTATGAATTTGCCTGGAGTGCTTTTTGGCGACAAAGATTTGGGCCAAAAATTACAAAATTTTGCTGGCACTATTCGCGATGGCCATGCTCCCATGCTTAGCGGCAAGGCCCTCAATGCCTATTTGTGCGCAGGAATACAGGGCTGCCACGAGTCTACAAGTATGGCCGAAGCTCGCGAAAAATTGCGCAAAGGAATGCACGTATTGGTGCGCGAAGGCAGCTGTGCCAAAAATGCACACGACTTGTTACCTTTGATCAATTCAGCCACTTCAGCCACTGTTGCGCTCTGTAGTGACGACCGAAATCCGGCAGATATTAGAAACGAAGGGCATATCGACTTTATCATCAATACTGCTTTAGCAGCAGGCCAAGATCCCGCAGCAATTTTTAGGTCTGCGAGTTTTGCTGCTGCCCGTGCTTATGGTCTTTACGACAGAGGTGTTGTTGCTCCAGGTTACCGAGGCGATGCTGTTTTAATCAAACAGCGCGTCCCTGGAAAATGGGCCGCAGGATTTGAAATTGTCCACGTTATTAAATCTGGCGAAATTGTTTGCCCCGTGCGCCTCAAGCGATCGGCCGATTCTTTTTTACAAGTGGCGCGCCCACAATTGCCAGCAGGACGCAAACGTAATATTCAACTTGGTACTTTAAATATCGAGAATTTAAAAGTCGATATTTCTAAAGTGAGCGCACAAGACGCTTCAAAAATCAAAATTGTGAACGAAAAAATTTCTAGTCTGGTTATTGGGATTATTCCAGGGCAAATTATTACCGATAAAAAGTCTGCATTGTTGCCGCTTACGGACAATAAAATTGTGCAATGCGATTTAGCGCTAGATATTTTAAAAATAGCGGTGCTTGAGCGCCACCATGCATCGGGCAAATGTGGACTGGGATTTGTGCAAGGATTTGGTTTAAAAAGTGGCGCAATAGCGGCGTCTATTGGGCATGACTCTCATAATTTAGTGACCCTTGGGGCCACAGACCAGTGCATGTGGGCCGCAGCACAAGCCGTAAACGATATGGATGGCGGCATTGCCGTTGTCGATGCCAATGGAAAAATATTAGCAAGCATTGCGCTGCCCATTGCAGGGCTCATGACCGATTCCAAGCCCGAAGATGTTGCGCAGGCGTTGTTACATTTAAAAGCGGCCACAAAGCAATTGGGATGCAAACTAGACGAACCATTTTTGCAAATGTCGTTTTTGGCATTGCCGGTGATTCCAGCCTTAAAAATTACAGATTTTGGTTTGGTTGATGTGAATAAATTTGAAGTGGTATCAATGTTTGATTTGGAGAATTAAATTTATGAAGTTAAGTAACTGTATTGCTTTAATAGCTATTTTTGCTTTGAGCAAATCTTGTAAACAAAGAACTTTTGGTGAAAACAGTGAGCAAAAATCAAAAGCGGGAACGAGTGCTGTGGCACCCTGTGCTCATTCTAAAGAATCGAACCAGCAATGGACCTGCTTTATGCCTCAGAATTTTTCACCTGGCTTGCCCCCATTGTATTACAAATTTCAAAATGCAAATGCGAGTATTATCGAAATTTGCAGCCGCGATTCTGGCACACTCAAAGCCGATGGTTCTGCTGCAACTCGTGCTGGTGATTGTTTAAAAGCAACTTTGCAATTTGCTTTTAAAACCAATTCAGAAACAAATATTGCTGCGCAATTTGCAGGTCGCACTTACCTGTTGTCGCAGGCTTGGATTCCGGGTGATACGGTTGAAAAACCCGGTGATACGGTTGAAAAACCCGTTGATACGTCCAGAAAACCCGATGATACGGCTAAAAAACCCGTTGCATTTATTTTGGTCAGAGCTTTTTCGGAGCAAAATAATGGCAAATTCACGGCGCAATACAAAAGTTCAGACAAAGAATTTAAATTGGTGCCTGTGCACATTAATATTCTTAAAAAACAATCTGGCTCATTGATTGAAATTACGGATATTGTGAATTTAGGCGATGTTAAGGCGTCCTTTGAATCTCAGAGTTTTTCGACTCCAAAATCGTCGCAGCCAGCTAGTTTGTCGCAAGGAAAATGGAACAGTTGGTCCGCTGCAAATTTTGAAACTCATAATGTTGAATCGGGGCCCCTCGAAAATGCCGAAGGAGGAAGTGGCACGGCACCAGAAATTTCAGAGGCCTCGCAAAAATTAAAAGATTCTTGGAAGACTTTTCAAGCGCCCATTGGATACATTTCAGACCAATCTACTAAAAATAGGAGTTTGAAATTTAAGAACTTAGAGCTCACGGAGGCTTCAAACAAAAAAATAGGATCTGTTTTTAGCAAAGACGCATTTATCTCTCAAGGTTGTTGGGATATTGCTGGGGCAGGGCAGCATTTTGTGGTGGTTTCTCCGTTTTACAGAAACGGGCTTTCGAGCAACGGCGCCTACAAAGAGGCCCGTGTCGAAAGTGCACCAGATGGCACAGCGCGCCGCCACATTGAGGCTTATTTTGTGAAAGCCGTGGTGCAAAATGGCAAGGTCGAAATTTCAGATATTGTGTCGAGCCAAGGCGAAGCCTGGGTCGATGACACGTATAAAACCTTTGAATTGCGAAGTTCTTTTGCAAAAAATCCGAGTTTAGGCGAATCGCAATTGGGCAGAGCACTTAATTCTGGTGCTTCTCGTCCTATTCAGTCTTGTTTTTGAGTGGTGAATTGGCTGCGCCGTTAAGTGCAGTTGTGTGAATTTTTTATTTAAGAAATGTTTAACAAGCTTTTAAGAAAAGACCTTAGGTTGCCTCATTTCCTCATTTTTGATAGGTTTCGTTTAAGGAGGTGTGTAATTATGGGCTTTTTTCCTAAATTGTTGTCAAAGCCATTGGACCCAAAAATTTGCAACCAGTACATAGTCCAAGCACTCTCACGGATTTCTGAGTCTGGAGATTGGGAACAAGTATGGTTGTTTGGTTCTGCAGCTCGCGGGGAAATGACCAACATATCTGACCTCGATTTTGTGGTGATTTACCCTGATGCCGAGAAGCTAAAGTTAGGTAGGTCACTTTTTTATCGATCTCAAATCCGAAGCCTATGCTCCCTTGATGTCCTTTTTGTTACGAAATCTGAATTCGAGTCCAAATCAAAAATTGGTGGAGTCTTTTATGTTTGTCGAAACGATGGCAAAATGCTTCTTTCGAAAGGAATATGATGAATAGTCGTAGGGAACAAAAATTTGATAAGCGTTACGCATTAGAGTTGTTTAGAATTGCAAAAGCGGACTTCGAATCGGCGATTGTTTTGAGCAGAGCATCTAACGAAGGACGACCAGAAAACATTTTTTTATTGGCCCAGCAATCGCTCGAAAAAGGTCTTAAAGCAGTCATTTGCGCTTTAGGTGATCCGGTGCCATTTACTCATGAAATTGAAGTGCTGACGGACCGCATTCAAAATAGAATGGAAGTCCCTTTTTTAGGAAAATTCAACGAACTTTCCGATTTCGCGACAATTCGAAGATATATCGAAGGGCGAGAAGATTATTCAATTGAAGAGACAGTAGAAGTTCTCAATGAAGTTGCCCTTGCTCTTGTGTGGTGTGAAGAACAGCTTAAATAATTTCTTGAAATTACTGCGTAACAAATTGGCCTCAAAGAATATATTTCGAGCGTCTGATTTCCATAAACCACATCATTACAAAGGGTAAATATGCAAAGATATCCCAGGGGTCTGCAATGAGGTGGCAATGTGACAATAATAGAGAACAAGTGCAATTCGTTACAAAATCTGCAATTGGCTGAAATAACTTTATTGCAATTGCAATAAGTAATGTACATATTCCTGAATTTTTTGCACTAAGTCCCAATTGGTGTGTTTCAAATCCTGAAAGAAGTCGAAATAAAATGAATGGCCCAACCAAGTCACTGAGTTTGCCAGTTACAAAACCAGGATATTGGAATTTTAAATAATGTATAAGATTTTATTCCGTTAGAATTCCACAGAAAATAAGGGTTTATACAGGTCTTTACGGGTATTTAAATGTTGGAATAAAAGCTATTGAACT
>JAYTOT010000046.1:0-28596 GCA_043747645.1 Pseudomonadota bacterium
AGTTAAAGCACAAGCACCGTCCATTTTATCCATAAATGTAAGAGTCAATGGTTTCAATGTTGTGGCATCTTTAAATCCGCCCGAAAGTTCAATGTTACTAATAACTTTGCACGAGCCACCTGGTGACAAGTCTTTGTGCGAAATAAATTTCACTGCATTTGTGGGGAACACACACGCGGAGCCATCAAATCCGCGGTTAGGTGCCGCCATAAACTTCTGACGCAACTCGTTCATTTTAGGATTTCGGTAAATTTTTTCTTCAAAAAGTTTACGTACTTTTTCGAACCTAGGTTGCAGCAAGCCTGGATTCAATTTAGAAAATTTACTTCCGAGTTTGGCATTAAAATCGCCGCCATTAGTACAAAAATCTACACGGCCGCCTTCAATTTCAGCAACTGTAGCTTCCATTGCAGCATAAGCCTTGAGCAAATTAGCAGCTTCTGTAGAAACAGCAGTTTTAATTTTTTCCAATTCAGGCTTCATGGCAGCAAGCTCTGTGTCAGAACTTGCTTTTTCAATCATACTCGAAAGTTCAACCAATTGTGTTTGCACTTGGTCAATTTGCATTGAGAAACCTTCAAGTGGGCTGCGGTCGCCAAAGGCTGATTTGCGGTCGGACGTGCACATAGGATTCTGTGCTTGCCCAGCTCCAGGAGTAAATACACCGCCGTTGCCTGCAGTTCCAGCACTGCCGCCGGACGCTGGCCCATTGCCTCCGCATTGCATAATGCTTGCTTTGCCTAATGTGTTGCCAGAAGTAGCGGCATCTGAAAACTTAGAACAAATTTGTCCGAAGTCATGGAATTTTGTGAAATCTGCGAGTTCAGTACAGACCATTCCCAATTGCGTTGTTTCGAGCAATGGCTTCCATTTTGTGGCGTTTGCACAATAAGCTTCAAACGGGAAACGCATGCCAGGTTGAATGACATCTGGGGCAGGCATAATTTCGGGGGGTGCGTCTTCGAGTAGCGCTAACATGGAAGGCATGCCAGGTCCACCAGGTCCACCAGGTCCAGCACCTTGTTTACACGATGCTGCATCAGTACAAGCCTTGAATTCTTGTTTGAATTGCGCTGCATCGGGGCCTTGAAATTGACCTCCGCCGCCACGTTGGTCTTGAATTTCTTTGCGCGCAAATTCTTCTTTAATGTCTTTTTCTTCTTTTAATACAATCGTAAAAGTCTTGCCGTTCCATGTGATGTCGGCATTGTCGATGTACTTATAACCTTCTTCTTCCTGGTGACCCACACTTATTTTACCGTCCGCAAGCTTCTGGGCAGTTTCAGAATTCACATCGTAAAAGGCAAGTTTAATAACTTCGCCAATTTTGGGTCCGCCGCCGCCTTTGTCGCCGTCGCCTTCAAGTGCGGTGCGGGGAACTGAGTTTCCGGAACTGCGGGATTTTGCTTTTGTCTTTGAGGTCGATTTTCCTTTTTTGCCGCCATCAGAGGCAATTTGAGCAACTCCTTTAATGGTATAATCCCAGTGGTCGCTTTCGCCATTGAGAATGGAAACGCTTGAGTCTTTTTCAAATTTTTCGTCGGCAACGCTTTCAGGTGCCAGCACGTCCATGTCAGCTTCTGCTTCGCCATCTTGGCACTTAAGAGCGCCAAAATTCACATCTTGGTCTATAGAAGTCGAACCTACAAGCTTAGTTTTAACTTTAAATTTAATAGTACAAGTGGGGTTACCTTCGCTATCAAATACGCTAATAACAGCAGGAATACCCGCCTTACATTTGAGCGAGAAAGCTCCACCATTAATATCGGCTTTATCTTCGTCTACAGTTGCATAAGTACACTTAATAACACCACTGGCATCTGCCAATCCAAAAGCATCAGTGGTTAAACTTGTGCTCGTAACCGCAAGGGAACCCGTGAGGGCAATGGCATCGCCCACGCCTTTGGTCTTACCTGTTGGAGCATTTGATGAGGACTTCTTGCCGCAAGCAGCCACACCCAAAGCCAATCCCATAATACCAACAAATCCAAAATGCGATGCCCGTTGATACGATTTCATTCATTCTCTCCCAACAACAAACGTACAATTGTTCGCAGGCAGGACTCATCTCCTGCACTACAAAAAATTCTATCGGGAAAGTCGATCAAAGTATGAGAATAAAATGTGCAGTATTAGTAATTACTGAGAGTTACTTGGTCAAAGTTGTGACCCAGGCACGACTTTCTTGGTCTGCCGCACTTAACCAGTGAGCGCGGTCGGCGTTTTCGAGGGCCTTAAGTAACGATTCCGAGCGTGCCGCAAATTCATTTTGCAATGCATTTCCACGCGAGAGAGCTTTTGCAGCACAACTGTTGTGCGTTAAAAAATCTGGTATAAGTGCATTTTCGGTGACCCATTTTTTAGACTCATCTAGCTGTTTTTGCTGAACATCTGAAACAGGCACAAATTGGCGGTGGGGCAATCGCATTCCCAATAAAATGGGAGATTCTACACTCAACAATGCTTTTGTTTTTCCTTCTTGCGAAACGATTTCCGATTTAAAAAGCATTATGCCGCCCGATTGCGTTCCGGCTTGCATCCATTTTTGTAATTTTTCAGCAAAGGGGCGCCCCATGGCAGGCGAAAGGGCAACATCGAAAACCTCAACCTGCCATTTAAATACTTTAAACACATCACTAGGCTGCAGTTTTAATATTTCAAACGCAGACAACGTGCCTTCCCATTCAATTTTATTCTCTGCTGTTACTTTAGGTAACTCTTGGTTTTTTAAAGTAACACTACCAATTTGCAGCGCGAAAGGCTTTGCGGTTGTTTGCAAATCTTCTTTAAATTCTGGGGCCTGTCGCACTCTAAAATAAAGTAACGCGCCAGATTTGAGCATATTCTTAAATCCTGAGCCACCGTTTGCTCCGTCTCCTTCTATAAGAGAGAGTCTCGATTTAAACGACTGAAGTTCGTCGGCCCAAGCTCTTGGTGCCACGCATAAATTTTGTGCTTCTTGGCGTTTGAAGATTCCAAACCCTGCAGCCGCAAGAACTGCGATTGCAAAAAAAGCGACGGTGCCTTTAAGCTGCACTGCAGACATTTTCATATGCTTTGACCCTGAAATGTTTATTTAAAATCATAGCACGTTAATTTTTCTCAATAACACTGCAAAGAATGCCGATAGGAGTCTGACGCGGAGGCTTTTTATGAAAATGCATTTTTTGCTGAGTTTGGGAATGGTTATAATAGCTACTGCCTGCGGAGGTGAGTCGCAAAAACGGAACCCACTATCGGGCCCAAATACGGACCCTGCCCCTGTCGGTGATGGCAATACCAATGCTCAAATTAAAACAAATAAAGACAAGTCTGACAACAATAAGTCGCCAGTGATTCAGACGATTAATGCAAAATCTGTAAAAGCAGGCGAATTTTTTACCCTTGAAGTAAATGCGTCAGACCCCGATAACGACGAAATAAAGTCCATTACTTTTACCACAGAAAAAAATGTTATTTTGCAAGTAGATATGAATCCCAAAGCTCCCATTGCCACAATCACTGTGCCAGCAAATACCAAAGCTCAAACCGTAAAAGCTACAATTGTTTGCAGCGATGTGCGCGGAGCGGAATCTAAACCAATTACATTTCCGATTATTATTTCTGCATCTGCAGCAGGCGATGCGGGAGTGGTTAAGCCACCAGATGAATGTAAAACATTGAAAGATTTTACCACAAATCCAAAATGCAGCGCTCCCGTAGAAGCGCCGGAGCCGAAATAGTGGTATTTACTTTGCATTAAGTGATGCAATTTCTTTGCAAGCTGGAGTATATTCTTTGAGGCATGCACAGTCTAATAATAATTTAGGCTCTTGTTTTAATTTCAATTGTTTGATTGCCACTTGTGCCGCCATGTAACACCCATAAGCATCGCCTTTATAAGACCCTTTTGCACTGCACGAGTCTTTTTTTTGAAAATCTAAGGCACACCCAGCCACATAACTAGAGTAAGAACTCTTAAAATCTCCTGTAATAAACTCTTCACGCGCAAGGCGCATACACCCGTTAGGAATTTTTTGATCGCATTCCAATTTAAATTTCATCAAACCTATGTTTTGCTCTACTGTGGTTGCATTTTTTGGCGTTTCAATTGTGTTTGAAACACTACCGTTTGTTACTTTAGGTGTGTTAGTCACGGGTGCGTTAGTCACGGGTGCGTTGGTCACGGGTGCGTTGGTCACGGGTGCGTTGGTGGTAGTTTTATTTCCAGCGTCTGCGTCAGGTTTTTTATCGGCTGATTTTGTGGCGGCAGCTGTTGGTGCAGGTTCTACAGTGCTGCGCACGGTTTTAGACTCTTCACAACTCCACAAAAAAGCACTGACTAAAAAACTATGGGCCAATAAAAATTTAGAAAAAATTGCCCGCATACAAATCCTTAAAATATTGAGTCTCGTTGGTGCACTCAAAGTTTAATTCTCGAACCTGCGCAACACTGGTGCAAGAACTGCCCACACTTGATTGGCAATGACAGCAGCGCCCTGCGCATTGGGGTGCACTCTATCTGGCAATGTGAGATCTGCATTCATGGCCATACCTTGCAGCAAAAATGGCATAAAAGTCACTTTATATTTTTTTGCCAAGCGCGGAAAAATTTCCAAAAATTCTTTTTCATATTCTTTTCCATAATTGCGCGGCAGTTCCATTCCCGCAAAAACAACTTGGGTTTTTTCTTGTTGAACACGCATTAATATGGCGTCTAAATTTTTTTCTGTTGCAGAAATTTTAAGCCCCCTTAGCCCATCGTTTGCACCCAAACAAATAAAAAGAACTTGTGGTTTCGATTTGTATATCCAGTTTAAACGCGCCAATCCTCCGGCAGATGTGTCGCCACTCACACCCGCATTAATCACATGCCATTGCTTTGCAAATTTTTGTTTCTTTATGATTTCATCAATTTTTGCAGGAAAAGCCTCAGCCTGAGCCAAACCAAAACCAGCGGTTAAACTGTCACCTAAAAATACAATTGTGTTACTTTTTTGTGGTTGCAATTCACTCTGTGCATTTGCCATAGAAAAAATGGCAAATGGAGTCGTGTTTTTGGGAGCCGCAGCTTGAATTACATAGCACAAGAACATCAACCTTAATAATCTATATATTGAAGTATAAAAAAGTTTTTTCAAAGAGGATTCCTTTTATTTATGTTAAAAATTGTAGGCCTTTCAAAATCGCACAAACAAAATTCCGGCGACAAACTAGAAATTCTAAATAATATCAGTTTTGAAATCCCCACTTCCAGCACCTGTAGTATTACCGGAGCTTCGGGAAGCGGCAAGAGCACTTTGCTTTCGTGCATTGCTGGCTTAGAGGCGCCAACCTCCGGTCAAATATTCTGGAACAATACGGATATTTGCAAACTTTCAGAAGCGGCACTCGGAAAATGGAGGGCACAAAATGTTGGAATTATTTTTCAATCGTTTCATTTGCTGCCGCAATTTTCCGCCCTCATGAATGTGCAAATTGCCGCCGAAATTGCCGGCATAAACAATGCCAAAAATGAAGCCTTACAAATTTTAGACTTGGTCGGTTTAAGCCAAAGGGTTCATCATTTGCCAGGGCAACTTTCGGGTGGTGAATGCCAGCGTGTTTCGGCGGCAAGGGCCATGGTAGCAAAGCCAAAACTTTTACTTTGCGACGAGCCTACGGGTAATTTAGACGGTACTAACGCAATTAATATTATGGATCTCATTGGCGATTTACAAATTAAATTTAATGTTACCTTAATATTGGTAACTCACGATTTGAACATAGCAAAACAAATGTCAAAAAACATTCACATTCTACGCGGCATTATTAAAAATCCTCCGCAACTGACATTGGTATAACAAATGAACACATTAAAAACATTTTTATGGATTTTAAAAATGAGCATGCGTGAACTACGCAGTCACTTTTTTTCACTCTTGCCACTTATTCTTACCCTGGGTTTAGGGCTTGGAACAGCTTTGGGGATAGACACACTTTCGCAACAAATAAAAATCACACTTGATGCAGAAGCACAGTCTTTATTGGGTGGTGATTTAGATGTTTCACTGGCAAGAGAATTCCCCGAAGCATTGTTAGCAGAGCTCAAAAATTTGCCCGAAGCACAAAATCAGGTGAAGTGGTGGAGCACCTTAAGCATGGCAAATGGAAGCAAAACCAACGCAGTTCTTGCCGATATAAAAGTCATTCCTGCGCACAATTGGCCTTTGCTACCCAATATTGTAGCAACAGAACCTTTTTCTGCTGTGCAAAATATAAACTCTGGAATAATAGTTGATTCAGGAATTCAAGACTCAAGTGTGCTGCAAATAGGACGTGAAAAATTTAATATTATTGGAAAAATAATTGAAGAACGCAACAGAGACATGGGAAGTTTTTTTGCCGCCGCGCATGTGTATATGTCAGAAACCCATGCCAAAGAAGCTGGTCTGCTCGCATTTAACACCCGTTTTACAAGCCATGTTACGTTTTTAGCTGCACCTCAATATACCGTCGAAAAGTTGACTCAAAGCGTTACCAACGTTTTTGAAAAACACAATGTCAAAGGATTTAGAATAAACACGCGCGAAAGTGCAGCAAGACGCATCGAACGCCCTCTTAATAATGTTAAAATGTTTTTAATGATTGTTTCATTAGGCACAGCACTTTTGGCAATGGCTGGCGCCGCATTAGGACTCACACAATATTTAAGTGCCCGCAAACAAGACGTTGCCATGTTACGAGTTTTAGGAGCAAGCCCCACTACTACGAGCGCTATTTACTTATCGGTATCTGTATTGAGTGCATTGTTAGGATGCGCAGCTGCACTTGGAATTGCATTTGCGTTCATTTGGTCTTTTATTCATTCCCCATTCACGCAATCTATATCCCTTTTTAAAAATAATACATTCGATATTCCACTTTTCTTTAAAATTGCCTCACAAAGCATTCCATTTGTAGTTACTTTTTTAGTGGCACTGAGCTGGCCTCAACTCTGGTCTTTGCAAAGCACGTCTCCGCAAAATATTTTGCGCGAACAAGAGTTACCATTCAGCAAAAAAGGCAAATGGAGCGTCGCTTTTTGTACTTTAATCTCTCTTGCTGCATTTTTGATGCCAAAATTATCTGGCACAGCGGTGCTAAAATCATTTGCGGTTATGGGTATAATTTCTCCATTGATATTGTTTTTTGCTGCTTCTGGTCTCGTTTTTTTGATTTTCAAAAAAATACAAAACACAGTGGGCCTTCATTTCAGACTAGCCACTTCAATTTGGTTGCGTGTGCCGTTTTTGAGTTCCTTTTCACTCACGGTAGCAGTTTTTTCCCTATTTTTAATTCTGACTGTGAGGCTGCTTTCAAGCAATATTCTAGCTCCGTTGCAAGACGAGAACGCGCAAGGTAACAAATCGAATCTCTTTTTTATCGATGTGCAGCCCGATCAAAAATTAGGACTTTTGACTCACCTGCAACAAGTTTTTCCAGGCCAAGACCCTCAAGTTGCTCCGCTCATTCGGGCTCGCCTTGTGTTAAATGAAGAAAAGAAAAAATCTCTAGAAACCATAAATTCAGCATCTCAAAACCCCAATTCGGAAGCCGATTCGCAAGGATTTAAAGACCGAGAGCAAAATTTGAGCTACGGCCCCATTCCAGGTTCAGACGATACTATTACCAGCGGTAGGGCATGGACCCTTGAAGACTCAGACGTGGAACAATTTTCTGTGGAAGAAAAATTCGCACAAAATATAAATGCAAAACTAGGAGACACGCTCACATTCGACATTCAAGGAATACAAATAACAGGAAAAATAACCAGCCTACGCAGTGTAGATTGGACATCCTTTAAACCGAATTTCTTTTTAAAGGGGCACCCTAAATTATTGGCCGACGCCCCACAAATTTTTATGATTGCTGTTCACAGCAACAACGAAATTCAACGCATAAAACTCATTCAGGATGTACGCAATGAGTGGCCAAATATTTCGAGTATTGATGCCACCAAGCTCATACAGCAAGTTCAAGAAACTTTAAATACAATTATTAAAATTGTTGAAGTGCTATCGTTATTTACATTTATCTGTGCACTTTTGGTTCAAATCATTGCTTCCTTGAGCACCCAGCAGTTTCGTCTCAAGCAAAATGCAATATTGCGAGCACTGGGAATTTCTCACGCCAAACTTATATTCATTACTTTTTTAGAATTCTCAATTATTTCTGCCATTGCCATTTGCATTGCCACACTTGGTGCAATGGGATTAAATATTTACTTATCGCAATTATTATTTAAAACTGTTGCAATGCCCAATTTATGGCCCGTAACGACACTTATAATTTTTTATTTTTTAATCACTGTCACATTGGGCTTGTTGAGCGTTTTGAAGCCTTTGGCCCAGAAACCCAATGTGGTGTTGCAGAATCAAGGAGCTTAGGCCGGGTGAAGTGTTTTATAAAACTTGGTAAAATACCAGAAACAACCGTTGTCCAATAAGCATGATCGCGACCTAAAAGAGATTTAAGGCGTTGGTGCGCTGCAGGCAAAGCGTGAAAAGGTATTTCTGGCAAACAATGGTGCAAGCTCTGAAAACTCATATGCAACGGCGCTAACACCGGAGTTAAAACTCCGCTGGCCACCGTGACACACCCTGCACCACCCTCCGCATCTCCCAGAGTTCCAGTTTTGCGCAGTGCCAAAGAGCGCACAGTTTCTAACATGGAAGTGCACGAAACAATGGTCCACCAAAGTCCCACAGAAACAATGGAATAACCTCCAACCAACCACGCGAGAATAAGATTTGCACAAAGTAATACGCTGAACAAATCGCTCCGCACCATCTCGTCTAATTCGCGGGATTTGCGCAGTGGGCGCTTAAAATACGGATTGAAATGACACGTTGAATGATAGTGAAATAAAAATTGAACCCAACTTCTGAGGCCAGACAATACTACAATGCCACCCATGAATGTTCTCAATATTCTTGTACCTGGAGCACAAATAGCACGTAAAAGCAGCAATAGAAAATTAGGCCGACCATGTCGTTCTGGCCACAATTCAGGATCCGAAACGGTTCCAAACTCACTGTGGTGCAAACCGTGTGCGTGCGAGCGGTATGCGGGCTTCAGCAGAAAAAAACCGAATATTAAATTATAACACAGCGACAAACCTGGCAATTGCTTTCTAAAATGCGAGAGTTCATGAGCGAACATTTGTGCTCTGTGAAAAAACATAGTTGCCACAGCTAAAACTGCAACGGCAACAAAAGCGTGCGCAACAAAGGTACTTTTCGCAAATAAATAAAGCGCCAATACCGAAGTGCCCCAAGCCCCGATTGCAGTAAAAATAAATTCACGCCAATAAATAAACGACTCTACCTTTGAGTATTCTTGACGCAATGTATCTAAAACTTTTAAAGGAAGAAAACTTTCGCCCATTCCTAAAACAGCTTCACTGCCTAGCACAGGCTTGCCTTTGTATCCCTTTAATGCCTTGCGACGCGTGTGTTTGCCATCGAAAAACCACCGTAATGAAATTGTAAAGCGCAACTGCTTAGCAATTAGCTGTAAAACTCCGCGCACAATAATTTTTTTAGACGCATACTCTACGGCTTCATAAGAAACAGATTTAGCATCCATTCCCTCAAGCGAAGCCACGGGGCCTTCGTATATGATGCCTTCGCGGATGTAATTGAAAGCGCCTTCTCTCAGAGCAGTTTTGTCGGCATCAACAGCATAAAGTAACACGTCGCGGCGCAACTTAAACAGTTCTGACATAACTTTAAACCAGTACCGCGTGCGGCGCGAAAAAAACGACTTTTGCAACCAAACGCCCGTGAGTTCAAATGCTTTACCCGAAAATTTTTCTTCGCATTCTTTGCGCAGTTCGGGGGCAAGCTGAGAAATGACTCTAAATGGCCCGTCTGGGACGAGGGCGAATCCGCCCTGGACATTTGCATACTTATCGTAACAGAGCCAAGCTTTACTACGCATGATATATTCTAGAGGAAACGCAATTCCTTCAATAGAATCGAAATGAGCAATTAAAACCTTCGCATCTGCCTCATTTTTGATTTGCTTAAAATGAAGCCAATCAAAAAATGAAAACAAATTAAATAATTTTTCCAAAAAAGAAAACACAAACGACAGCGCAGAAAACATGCAAACTCCTTTATTCATCCATGAAAAAGGCTAGAAACAAAAGACTCTAGTAACTTATTTAAATCGGCTTGCGTGGCTCCTAATGCAGGATGCAAACGAATGCCTAACGACAATCGCCCCGCCCAAGTCATGGCCACAACACCCACGGGGTAAGTGGGAGAACCTGCAGGTGGTACAGCTATCCATGCTGCAGTATTGGAATGAATTTCAGGTAAAACCTGCGACTGAGAAATGGCTGGCCAAGAACCCATATTTGAAAAGGTACCCATCCAATAATTAGATTTGGTGCCAGAGGTCATTTTCCGAATAGCGCTGGGTCCCATTAAGCTTAAAATAGCCGCTGTTTTTTCTGTGAGCCATGCACCTCGAGACTCAACACCTCTGTTAAAATTTAAAGCGATATCTGAAACTGAATGTTTTGAATCTACGGGAAGCCCAAAGTAACTGGCATGATTTCCCAAACTCTCAGAATGCACGGACTCGTTTCTAAAATTGACAGGTATGAGCCAACGTCCCATTGTTTTTCCAGGTGCAAAAAACTGTGTGGCAACAGATTTGTGCAATGCACCCAGCGCCCAAGCATTAAAAGTGACATTGTTTTTTTTGGCTTGAGTTAATATTTGTGCTGTTTGCTCTGCAGTAAAAAGATGATGGGTACGAATATCAGGCCTATAGGCCAACGAACCATCGAATTTATTCCACCAAGGACTCGGATGCGGTGTGTTATCGCCTACAAATTGTTTGAGAGCGTTTGGCCATTGCAAAAAATTTGGACTCAATTTGCGTCTCTGCCAAGGAGCCGATATTTCGTATCCCACGCTGCGCAAAAGTGTTGTGAATGCTCCCATACCGTCGTGAAAAGCATGCCTCGATTCAAATTCGTCGACCACATTATTATTTTGGTCGACGCGCATAAAATGAATGACGTCGGACTTGCCTCGTTCACGACCCACTTCGTACCACTGACCCAATAAATCTGGTTTAAACTCTTGGCCGTTTGGTGCTTTTAATATTTGTGGTGCCTTTAATATTTGAGCTACAGATTGCGTCATTGTTTGCCTCATGCCAAAAGCGCATCGAGCGCAGGTGATTCACCAGGACGAAGAAATCCATCTACAAAACGAGGCAGCGTAACGTGATCGTCGTGGTAAACTCTAAAAAGAGACCCCTCTGAAATTATGCACGGCACCAAAAAAGGTTTTTCAAATATAAAATCATCGTCAAAATGGAGATAAGACAAAAAATCATATTTGACTACTTTTGGATTTCTAAATGTGTAAGCTACCAGATTACGCGCTAAAATTGTCCTATCTTGAGGCGAAGCGTTGCGATCGATTTCTAGGAACGACAAATATAAAGTATTCAGCGCCTTATTTGGCGCAAAATTTCGAGAAGAAATTAAATTCAACAATTTTATTTGCATTTGCATACTTTTTGATGGCTGACTCAGTTCGAGTTTACGCTCAGAACTTGCCTCTAATAACGCAACACAAGCGATAATTTTTTTGTCTGCGTTGCGGCATATTATAAAATCGTGTGCCCCAAATTGCGGGCGAGCCGCGCACATTTGCTCCCAGGTATCGGCATATTTGAGTGAAAAATTCTGAGCTTCAGGTTTTTCAGAGGCAACTGAAAAAGGTTTTCCAGTTGCCTCTGAAAAGTTATAACCAAACAAACGCGATTTATTTTGAAGATGCAAAAATTCTTTGAGTTCTTGCGTGTCTGCATCGGTTCCTTGCGAAAAAAACCACGATTTATTAAGGTTGTTTTTTCGTCCAACAAAACGTCCTAAGGCCATTAAATGATTTACGGGCCAAAAATAAGTTTTGTATTGAGTGAGTTTGTTATAATTAAAATGAAACGATGACCGAGAAAAAACTTTAAGAGCTTTAATATTGCCCGAAATAATTGCCGTGTAAAAAAAATTGCAATTGTGAAGTTCTGAGGTGTAAGGCGCCATTCGAACGGTATCAGCGTAAAACTTAAAAAAGGAATCTAACACCCTTCGCTCAGCATTGGGACTCATGCGTAAGTCTTGCAAATAACCTACAACTTGCTCTATTCCTCGCACATAACTCAAGCGAAAAACCAAAGACGCAATACCTTGAATAACACCAGATTTTCCAAAAAACAAAAACGTTAAAACTTCAGTTCCTTGAAGTTTATGCAAAGAAAAAAAACTGGGCGTGCGACTGTAGCGCACCTCGTATTCAGTTGTTTTCATAGAAATGGATTGCATAAATGCCAAAATATTTTCGTTGTCTTCTGGCGTAGCCAGACGAACATTTCCATATTTTTGCATCACTTGAGCCCAAGTCAGGTTCACAATCATCTCCTCAAACACCATGTTTTCAAAAAAATTTGAAATCATGCAAAAAAATTTGAACAAATAAAAAAAAATTTCTAGAGAGCAGAACTTACGACATAAAGTTCTGATCAAAAATTTTGTTTCGTTAATGATTTGTGCACACAGGTTTATGACAGAGTGGAAAGAATGTCAAATCTGAACTAGTACAGTGAAGATTTCAGAATCAGTTGCGTGCACAGCGCGCAGCTGTTTCTAGCACATCAGCCACAATGTCGGCACAGTTTTCAATGCCCACAGAAAATCGAACAAGCGATGTGTCTATTTTAAGCCTTTGTCTTTCAGATTCTGAGGTCCATCGATTTGTGGTGTAGTAAGGCATGCAAGCCGTGGTTTCTGTGCCACCTAAACTCGGAACGTTTTTCACGAAAGTCATATGATTCAAGAGTTGCAACACATCGACGTGCGGTTGAAAACGAACACTCACCATGCCGCCAAATCCACCACGGAAATGCTTCATACGGGGGTCATCTGATGCACAAAGACCGCCGCAATTCACTTCTTTAACAAGTGATGATGCTCGCATTTTTCTTGCAAATGCAATGCCGTTTTCATTGTGTTGTTGCATACGCAATGCCAAAGTACGCAGGCCTCGCATTAAAGTAACACAACCAGATGTAGACAAAAACCCACCCAAATACATGGCCGTTTCGTTAATTTTTTTAATAAGATTCGAGCTTCCGGCCAATGTACCGCAGACCAAATCGCTGTGCCCGTTCAAATATTTAGTGGCACTTTCAATCACAATATCCGCACCGTGCTCTAACGGTTGACAATTAATAGGGCTTGCAAAAGTGTTGTCGCAAATAGACAAACAAGCATTGGCCTTTGCAATTTGCACGGCTCTCACTAGGTCTTGTGGCAAACAAAAAGGATTAGAAATAGTTTCAAAATAACAGACACGAGTGTTCTCTCTCACGTGAGAATCCCATTCCGAAATTGGCGCAAATGTAGTGTCGACGCCAAAGCGCGTCAAAATTTTTAATAAGAGACCCTGATTTCCGCCGTAGCAATTGTCTTGCGCCAAAACATGATCGCCTGGTTTTAAAAATGTAAATAAAAATGCAGTCATGGCCGCCATGCCAGACGAAAAAACAGCGGCATCTGCAGCATGATGCAATGTGGCAATGAGCGCGCAAACTTCGGCATGATTAGAGGTATTTGAAAGACGCGCGTAAACTGGAATTTCTTCGATACTGTCCGTAGCGAAAGTAACGGACATTTCCTGCGCGCCCACCAAACCTTTGCCTACCCTGTGCTCACTGCCCGCGTGCTGCAAACGAGTTTCTTCAGCCTGAAAAGGTAGAGTGTCTGTCAGCCCATTATTCATTTTCGAATTCATTCCAATGCTCCTTGCCAAAATAAGGCCACAAGGCCCTTGGGTTCAATTGTGATTCTATCGGAATTTGCAATGTTTGAAAGCCCCTGCGAAGGACGATTCAAATCAAACAATCCAGAATATTCTGCTCCTAAAATTTTAACTTCGGAGGCACCAGACAAAGGCAATACTGAAAAAATTTCACCTATTTTTGTCTCAATACAGAAATAGCTGTTTATCAATAAAGTGTCGGGCTGCAAAAAAATTGCAACGGATTTAAATTGCCTTGCAAATTGAGCAATTTCGAAAAAATTTATAAATTCGTGATCTCGTCTTCCACCAAAGGCACCAACGACTTCAATATTGAGCTGAGTAGAAGCCAAAAATAAATCTTGAATGAAATCTAAACAAGCCGCACCGTCTGAAACATTTTTATTTTTATTGAGAATAATTTTGTGAAATGATCCGCCATTATCAATAACACTTGACTCAAATTGAGATAATAAATTTACGTTACAAGAGTCTCCATCACCCATCCAAACCCAATTTTTAGATTCTTTAAAGTGCATAAATGCAAATTTTAAACCACCATCTGCCATAAAACAAAAATCAAAATCCGAAGCCCACTCATTCCTTAGAGTAGTAGCCAATGAATTTGTAAAGCTTTCAGAAAAAGGTGCACTTAAATACAGCTTAATTTGAGCTTGAGTTAATGAAGTCAATTGAGCCCGCAGAAAATCAAGCGCCATGAATTTCCTCGGCAACATCGTCTTCTGGCACCGGAAGCCCAGCTTCACGCATAATGCGTAGAGCATTTGTTGTAGGACATGCACCGGGACGCAAAAGAAAATCAAATTGCAATTTACCTTCAGAAACATGTTCTCTAAAATGCATATTCACCAAGCGAGAGTCGGATTCTGACAATTGTGCCAAGGCCAGATCGTGGGTAGAAACCACACCAAATGCCTGTGTGTTTAAAAAAGCCAACAACATGCTGCGGCTGCCTATGTACCGCTCTCTATTGTTTGTGCCCCTGAAAATTTCATCAACTAAAAACAGCGAATTTTGCGCACCATTGCCATTGAGTACTTCGAGAATAAATTTGAGTCGTTTGACTTCAGCATAAAAATAACTCGTACCATCTTGCAAAGAGTCATCTACTTTTATAGCACAATAAATGCGCATTGGTTGCACGTTAAATACCCGAGCACAAACTGGTCCACCTAAATTATGCAGCAACGAATTCACGCCCAATGTGCGCAAAAATGTACTTTTTCCTGCCATATTACTGCCAGTTAATAAGACCAACGGTGAACCTTTGTGAAGGCTCAAACTATTGCAAACGCGAACGTTTGCAGCAATGAGCGGATGCCCCATTTGTTCTACTTGAAAGGCATGATTCTCCGATTGCGCAACAAAGCTCATGGAAGGATTTTCAAGTGCCACGCGAGCCCAGGCACACAAGACATCGAATTCAACGGCCTCGTTCCACCATAATTTAAATCGTGGCAAAACACTTCGTGCTGAAAGGCCCAAACACAAACAAACAAAGGCATCAAATGGGAATAAAATGTGAATAGCCAACCAAAAAATAGGATTGCTCCGGAGTTGCAAAAAATCGCTAAACAAAACAAAACGACGCAGCGCAAATTCCGAATTGTCGCGCACACACACAAACGATAATTTATTTTGCCTGAGTTGCGCACGATTCATGAGCTTTACAACCCGCAAAAATGTTTGCGATCGCCTGCGCATAAGCGATGCCATTTGCGACAACGGCTGAAACAATACAATTCCTAGAATTGGAAAGGGCGCATAAAGTAACAGACCACTCATTAAATCATCAGTTTGTGCCGTAGCAAAAAATTTAACAAGAGCAGGAATGAGTAATATAAACCAAGCAATAATAGCCAAAACAGAATAAGCAATGCGCACTGTGGCTGGCCAACCACTGAGGACAGTCTGAGTTGAATCTAACGATTCAACGATACTAATTTTTTGACTTTCTTGAGCGATTTGAGTCTGCACCGCAAGGTCGTAGCGCACCGATTCCCACTCACGCACAACACGGCTATCTGCACTCAACAATTGTGCGCGTTGCAAATTTTGCAGACGTTCGAGCTCGGGTAATGGGTGAATTCCACCATTTAAAAGCTGTTCACATAAAAGTTGTGTTCCCTCGGGAGTGCTGCATGTGTCGAGCCACGGAAAAAGCCCTCCTGCAATATCGAGATCTGCGGCATAGGCATGACCCTTTGGAATGGTTTTTACGGCGTCAAGGTGCCAAGGAGATAAGGAAACATCTTTGAGCTGGCGATTGAGGCGCAATTGAGACTGCTGAAAAACCTGAACCAATGCCTTCCAGTAAGCGGTTTTGGAACGGATTTTATCGTGCAAAAAACTAGCAATCATGAAAAAAATAAAAAAGAAAATAATTGCCAAGAATTTTTGCGCCGCATCGAAATGCGTAAAAGCCCCAGCTACGGCACCCAAAAATAAAATTGTGCCCACTAGCCTTGCAATGGCCATGCGACTGTCAAAAATTTCCATTTTTTTGGCGCGCGCATTTACGAGTCTTTCACCACTGCAAAGCCCTTGCAAAAAAGGCGCTTCTAACTTGAAATCAGATTTTTCCGAATGTGACATTCCGTATTGCTCCTAAGAGTTTCGCTGCGGAGCTTAGCATAAGGACTATTTTCTTGCTATGTCACACAGGTGCATTCGACGAGGATTGTGCGTTAAATGGAGATGCAAAAAAGTGAGTTCAAAAAAAATTGCAATTATCGGGTGCGGAATTTCTGGTTTGCAAACTGCACTTTCACTTTTAAAACAAAATACGAAAATTTCTGAACTCACTTTGTTTGAAAAAACCGACAAAATAGGAGGTTGCCTCCAGACTGACAAAAAAGACGGATACGTTTTAGAAAATGCCGCTCAAGGTGTTTTATTAAATCACTCCGCATTCACCAACATTGTTTTCAATTCAACATTAAAGAACAATCTCATTTCGCCGCAAATGAAAAATTTAAAGCGCTATTTGATACGCAACAATTCTTCAATTCCAATTCAACCTTTCAGCATTGCAAAAATATTGGGCTGGTACGGTTTTTTTCGGATATTTTGGGAGTTTTTTGTCACACCTAAAGTTATTGCCAACGAATCACTATTTGAATTTCTGCAGCGCAGATTTGGCAAAAAATTTGCAAGCGTTTTCGCCGTCCCCATGGCAAGCGGTATTTGGGCAGGTGGAGCCCGGCGCATTTTAGTGCGCCACGTTTTTCCGCAATTCATTCAAATGGAACAAGAACACGGCAGCCTTTTAAAGGGACTGTTAAAAACTCATTTTTTTTCAAAAGTTAAAAAAAATAAAGCAGACACTTCCAACTCTGGTTTAGGCTCTTTTCAAGACGGAATGCAAGCACTTCCTCAAGAACTCTTTGCTCAAATACAAAATTTTTGCGCCGAAAAAAATATAACTTTAAAAATGCTGTTTAATCATGAATCTCAAAATATAAATCATTTAAATTCACTATTTTTTATCGACAACATCGGTCCATTCCATGCCTGTGTGTTAGCAATTGCTCCCTGGCAACAAAAATCGCTGGTTTTTTCAGGAGAATGGGAAAATCAAACTCAGGAACGGTTTAAAATTTTACAAAATATTCCCACTCATAACGCAGTTGTGGTCGGAATTGGAGGCAGAAACAATTCTCGAAATATACAGGGGTTCGGCGCACTCACAAACACTGACAGTAAATACATTCTGGGTGTTTTATTTGTACATTCCATTTACCCTATGCATGTTCCGAACGGAAATTTTTTATTCCGTTTTATTTTAGGAGGCGATCGGAGCCCCAATATAATGGCCCATTCCAAAGAAGAAATAGTTCAAATATGCCTCGATTTTGCTCATGAAAAACAACTTATTGATAAAAATTCAACAATTGATTTTAAAAAAGCAATATTGTGGCCTCAAGCCATTCCTTTGGCCACCGAAAGCCACGATTTGACTTTACGCACAATTTGGCAAATTGAAGCCACAACACCAGGGCTCTTTTTAACTGGAAATTATATCGATGGCGTTGGGGTTGCGGATTGTCTGAGGCAGGGAGAAACGACGGCAAAAAAAATGAATGACTTTTTAAACCAAGTCGCTCCAGCTTGACACAACACGAGAAACCAGACCATATTCCATTGCTTCTTGAGCGTCCATCCAGTAGTCGCGTTCAATGTCGCGCGCCAATCGTTCTTTAGTTTGCTTTGTTTCTTTATGGTACAATTCTACTAATTTTTCTCTTGTTTTTAAAATCTCTTTAGCAGTAATTTCAATATCAGAAGCTTGCCCTTGAATATTTCCACCAATGAGAGGTTGGTGAATGAGCAGACGGCTGTTGGGAGTTGAAACGCGATTTTCTTTGTCAGCTCCCAATAAAATAACTGTAGCAATGCTTGCAGCCAATCCAGTAACGACAACCTTAACTTTGGGACGAATAAATCGCATGGTGTCGTAAATTCCAAATCCAGAAGAAACCTCGCCACCTGGACTGTTTAAAAACATCCAGATGTCTTTTGTGGGGTCATCGGCTTCTAGGGCAAGTAAATCTCCGATGATTTTTTTTGCCATTTGAGAATGCACCGATTCTGAAAGCACAATCACTCTACGTTTAAATAATAAATTACGCGCAGTCGCGTCTTCAAGCAGACTCGAAATATCATTAGCCATAACACACCTCTTTATGTTTGTTCGTAGTTTCAGCACCGTCCAAAAATTTCGCATCAGGACTCGAACGGAGTATAAGTGCCGCCAGTGCCGCCCACAACTTGCGGCAAGGAGTTTTCCCATGAATTCTGACTCACCCACACCAAAATGCTCAGCGCAAGCTTTGCCGCGCATAGGCTGCGACCTCGTGCACATTCCTCGCATTGCAAAATCAATTGAAAAAAAAGCATTTGTTGACCGTGTTTTTAGCACCTCAGAAATAGAATATTGCAACTCAAAGGCTCAGCCCGCCCCCCATTTTGCAGCACGTTTTGCCGCAAAAGAAGCATTTTTAAAAGCCTTAGGTACCGGACTATTCACCAACGGCATGGGCACCCTTGATATTGAGGTTGCTCATGAAACAAGCGGCCGCCCACTTTTAAAGCTTAGTACGCAAGCACAAATCCTTCTCAAAAACGCTGGTTACGCCCACACCGATGTCTCACTATCGCACCATGGCGAATATGCTATGGCCACGGTAATTTTGTTACCTTACTAACTTAACAGACTTATTTTTGTTTATTTTAAGAAATCTTGAAAATTCTTCAAAATCACTTAACTTTTCTGAAAATCTTCCGAAGAGTCTTTTTGAGCGGACTATCGGTCCACCCTGGAGGAATGCTCATGCTTTGGAACCAAAGCGCAAGGCGTTATAGCCTCTGTGCACATCTCACAATCATTTTTTGCACCGCAATTGCTTCTGCATGCGGCAGCAGCGATGGTTTTGTGGGTTCCGAAAATGCCATTCCAGCGGCAGGCGCTCCCCCTCCTGTTCAAGACGATGAACAAAAAAGCGCCGTACAACAAGGCAATCGCAACGATAGTGAAAACAATAATAATTCCGACGAAAATGGCGAATCTAATCACACGGTAATTTCGGAATCGGAATATGTTTTAAGCCATGAAGGCGATGCAGATTATATTGACGTTACGTTTTTACTCACTGCCGATAATACTTTTGATAAAGATATGATAGTTAAAGTAACTGAACGCGCTTGCAAATTCAAAAACAAAACTCTAATTTTGGTAATAGATGACAGGTGGTCTGGAAATAAAAAACCCCTCAAAGACTTTTTGAAGATCTTGCAAAGTCAAAAGTGCCAACCTGCAGCAGTTCATCTCATGAAAAAGAAATTACCAAATAACGACAATAACGACAATAAAGACAAACCTAAAAATCAAACCGACGAAAAACCTAAAGAGACTCCAAAAGACAAACCTAAAGATAAAGCAAATGACACCAAAATAGAACATGACAATCCACCCCCCTTGCCTAAGAACAAAGAAAAACTTGACAGCAAATTACCCGGTGCTAGCTTGAATTTATCCGACTTTGAGTTCGATTCAGAAAACGAATTCAGTCCAGAATAATTCATTTTTTTTTGGAATCCTAAATTCAAATGTTTCAAAATACACACTCGCTCAATTCATTATTAAACACTGTTATTTTTTCAAATTTAACACCGATTCAAATTATTCCGCTGCTAATTTGTGCGACAATTGCAGGATTCATCGACTCCATTGGCGGAGGAGGCGGCCTTATTTCCACACCTGCATTTATGGCCGCAGGTCTGCCACCTGAATTTATTTTAGGCACCAACAAAGGCATGGCAGCATTAGGTTCTTTTGCCGCATTTAACAGATATCGCAAAGCAAAATTATTTCCTAAACTTTCTGCACAACTTTGGTTGAGACTCATTTCTGTAACCGCCCTATGCGCAATATTAGGCGCCTTTTTTGCATCTTTTTCTGCCTTTGTGAATCGACTTCATCTTTTGCTTCCTATAGTTATTTTTCTCATTTTAATTTATATTTCTTGGCGCTGGTGGGGACGCCAAAAATATTATTCATTCCTAAACAAAGAAACACCTGAATTATCCGACAAAAAAGTTGAATCTGTATGGCATAAAATTGCCGGCATTGGTTTTTACGATGGACTGTTCGGTCCAGGAACAGGTACTTTTTTTCTTGCACTTTTTGAATCTATTGGCATGCCAACTTTGCATGCAACAGCACTAAGTAAAATTTTTAATACAACATCCAATATTGGTGCCTTGTTGTTTTTTGCATGCAAAGGAACAGTTATTTGGCCTGTTTCACTTGCGTCTGCGGCGTGCTACTGGTGTGGGAATCATTTGGGAGCAGGCCTCACAATCAAAAACGGGCCAAAACTGGTGCGTCCCGTTGTAGTAATAATGACCTCAAGCCTCCTGATAAAACTCTTTTTTAATGCATTTAATAATCATTGACCAAATAAGAACTTCGTGTCAGGTTTCCTGTGTTTCAAATTTTTTTTGCAACACAAAAGGGAGACACACATATGTTTTTACTTCAAAAGAAGTCGTTTCACGCACTGGGCCTCATCATGTCAATTCTGCCACTGGCAAGCTGCGGCACCCAGAATTCACGAGAACAAATGTCGCAATTAATGGCCGTTGCAATTCCAAGTGCAACTCACAATATTTGCAGCCAAACCGAAGTCTATGTGCGCGATAGCGCTATGAATATCATCGACCATGCTAATAACGGCGATTCTATTGGAATATCAGCTGAAACTAAAACTGGCGTTGGTGGCTTTCAGTTTCGCAAAGTCTATTTTCACTCCGAGCCTAAGGGCTGGGGTTGGGTAGCAACACAATTTATTTGCAAAAACACCCCTACTCCTCCAATTCCAACAGGCAAAGCACTCATTGAAATTTCTTTAGATACAAATCGCCTCAAATTCTTCAGAGGTAGCACACTGGTAAAAGAATGGAATGTTGCAACAGCGCGCGAAGGCAAAATCACCCCCAAAGGCACTTTTCAAATTCTCTCCAAAGAAAAATGCCCACCATATTATGGTGCAGACGGCACTAAAAATGTTCCAGGCTGCACACCCGAAAATCCGCTTGGCACCCGCGCTTTGTGGTTTGATGGCACCATTTACGGCCTCCACGGAACCAACCAAGAATGGCTCATTGCAAGCGGAACTACAGCGTCAGACCGCCGCCTTTCAGCTGGATGCATTCGCAATGCACCTGCAAACATAGAATGGCTTTACGAGCAAGTAAAAGTTGGCGACACTATCGTAATTAAGTAAAAGCTTTTCAGGCAGCCTTATTATTCGAATATTTAGGTGGCTTTTGCAGGTTTTACAAATCCAGCCCGCTCTAAAAAGCGGGTAGAATGTTTGCCAGACCTAAATTCAGGGTGCGCCAATACTTCCAAGTGAAACGGAATATTGGTGCGTATTCCATCGATAATAAATTCACGCAGAGCTGTTTCCATTTTAATAATGGCTTGTTCGCGTGTATCGGCATGCACAATAAGTTTCGCCAATAATGAATCGTAATGTGGCACCACAGTGTAACCATGATACACAAAACTATCCACTCGAACGCCAAATCCTCCAGGTGCAGCATAAGCCGTAATTAAGCCTGGCCATGGCGCAAAAGAGCGTGGATCTTCAGCATTAATACGACATTCAATAGAATGCCCACGGAGCTGAATATCTTTTTGAGTGAAAGGTAACTTTACGCCCTGTGCCACCAATATTTGCGTGCGCACTAAATCGATTCCCGAAATTTGCTCCGTGACAGGATGCTCCACTTGAATGCGAGTGTTCATTTCCATAAAATACATATTGCGGTCGTCGTCCATTAAAAATTCGACCGTTCCGGCACCCTGGTATCCCACATGTTTTGCCAAAGCCACCGCATAACGCCCCATTTTTTCGCGATCTTTTTCAGACAGCAAATTGCAAGGGCCTTCTTCAATGACTTTTTGGTGCCTGCGTTGAACACTGCAATCGCGTTCACCAATGTAAACAACGTTGCCATGCGCATCGGCCATCAATTGAATTTCAACATGGCGTGGGTTTTCGAGGTATTTCTCGAGGTAGACTTCTGAATTTCCAAATGCTGAAGCAGCTTCGGACCGGCACGAAAGATATGCTTTATCGAGGTCTGCATCGCTGTAAACAATTTTCATGCCACGGCCACCGCCGCCGCCACTGGCTTTTAAAATGACCGGAAAACCAATTTCTCGAGCAGTTTTTTTTGCACTTTCAACATCCGGCAAAGCACCTTTGGAGCCTGGTAAAAAAGGCAAACCGGCTTCACGCGCCACGGCTCGCGCAGCAACCTTTTCGCCCAAGGCCTTCATTTGTTCTGGTTTGGGGCCAATAAATTGAATTTGGCATTTTTGGCAGACTTCGGCAAAATGCGCGTTTTCCGATAAAAATCCGTAGCCAGGGTGAATGGCATCGGCTCCGCTCACTTCTGCAGCAGCCATGATGGAGGGAATATTCAAGTACGATCTGCGGCTTTCTGCCGGGCCAATGCATATGCTTTCGTCTGCTAATTTTGCATGCAAACTATGAGCATCTGCTTCGGAATAAACGGCGACTGTTTTAAGCCCTAATTCGCGGCAAGCTCTAATGATTCGAACCGCAATTTCGCCTCTATTGGCAATGAGAATTTTTTTCAAGGAACACTCCTTATTTGATCACGAACAACGGAGTTCCAAATTCAACGGTTTTTCCATTTTCAATGAGAATATCTACGACTTCACCATCTAATTCCGACTCAATTTCATTCATTAATTTCATGGCTTCTACAATGCATAAGGTTTGACCCTTGCGGACTCTAGAACCTTTTTCGACAAATGAAGGAGAATCGGGCCCGGGACTACGATAAAAATTTCCAACAAAAGGGCTTTTTATAAGTGTGCCATCGGCCACTGCCGGAGATGCAGCAGCGGGCTGCATTGCATTTGTTTTGTTAAGTGTTGACGATTGCGCAGGGTCTCGGGGCATTGCATCCTGGCCCGCCATTGCTTGTGCATAATTGCCATTTGGCATTTGAGTTGCATAGCTTTGACGATTGAAAAATTCCTGGTTGCCGGCGTTGCGCGCGAGGCTAATTTTTTCTTCACGTGACTCAGCTTGAATGACATCGACTCCGAATTCACGCATGAGAGCCATGAGCTTTTCTACTTTTGACACATCAATCATTTGGTCTCCTCTAAGGAATGAATGAAACCCAAGAGATATATACAAAAAATTGAAATTTAAAAAGCGGCCATAATTTTAAAGTTTGCGGAAAGCGATAAAAAGCAAAAATGCAGCCTGCGAGGATGAACCCAAGATCAAAAAAATGCACAATGAATGTGCATCAAGTAAAAGCGTGCTTAAATTTAATACAAACGAACCATCGTAAGATGGAGTGGTCTAGAGTTACTTACGAGTCACGCGATCTTGATATTGGTTATCGCGTGTGTCGATGCGTAAAATATCGCCTTCATTAATATGAAGAGGAACGTTTACCACCAAACCAGTTTCCATTTTAGCGGGCTTATTGCCGCCCGTAGCAGTATCGCCACGAATTCCTGGCTGAGTTTCAACCACTTTTAATTCTACAAACGTTTCAGTTTCAATTCCGATGGGCTTGGCATTAAAAAATAAGATTTTAACAATGCTATTTTCAAGGAGGTAATTTTTGGTTTCGGCAACATCGGCTTCTTGAAGGTAAATTTGTTCGAAATTAACTGTATCCATAAAGTGAAAGCCTTCACCATCAGCATACAAAAATTGCATTTTACGTTCTTCACAGTCTGGCTTTCCAACTTTATCGCCACTTTTGATGTTAGGTTCTAACATTTGCCCAGTGCGCAAATTACGAATTTTAACTCGAGTAAAAGCTGCGCCTTTACCGGGGTTCACATGCTGAAAATCGACGATTTGAAAAGGGTCACCGTCGATTTCAATTTTAAGGCCGCGTCGAAAATCTCGTGTTTCGTACATACTCATGGGTTGCGTCTCCTAATATAGAGAGCGCCAATTAACACCAAAGGGCCCAAAGCGCAATGTTGAAATCTCTAATTTTGGCCCAATTGCTATGAATTTACATAAATTGTCCTTTGCCTCTTGCCCACCAAGAATGTAAGAAGAATTTGGCAGAACTCGCCATTGCTAATTTAGCAATTACTCAAAGGACACATTATGAGACACTTTAGACTCTGCGGATTTGCATTATTGAGCTTTGCTTGTGGAAAAATTGAACAACCAAAAGACGTAGAAGTTTTAAAACTTAAGCCAGTGATGTCTTTACAGGCAATTCCTGGCGAAGGAAACGTCACTCTGAGCTGGACAGGCAATAATAATGAGTCCGATTTTTCGGGATACAATATTTATATTTCCGATTCCTCACCAGCAACTGTAAAACAAGATTTAGGCCTTGAAAACATCGATACCGCAGACACTCACAAATTAAAACCTTTGGTATTTAAAGACTCTGCGGACGAAGAAATCAAAGGATTGCGCGAGCGACTTTCAAAATATTTCAACTGGGACGAAGCAAGCAAAGCAAATAAAGATTTGGGCGACGGAAAAAGCTTTGCACCTTTGGCGCGCTGTAATGTAACAGCAAACGACATGGGCGGCGCATGCGTTACAATAGACGATAATAACATGAAAAACAGGGCTAATGGCCTTATTTCATACACAGTAAAAGGCTTGTCTGCTGAACGCGAATATACTTTTTTTGTTACCGCGAGCATGGACAAAGGCAAAAAAATAGTATCGCCAACTTCTGATATTATAGTTGTTGCACCTCACAAAACACAGACAATGCCTTCCGGATTTAAGCTCGTGTCAAAAGACGAAAATGACAATACATTTTTTGGTCTCTCTTTTGCCTCAAGCGGCAATGTAAATTTGACAACTATCAAAACAACAGGTGTTGAAAAATTCTGTATGCCTCAAAAAGAGCCTGCAGCAATAAGTGCAGCACAAGTTTATTTTCAAAATATTCGTTCTGCATCAGGTGAATTCAGCCCCTTTATAACTGGTTCCAACGGCAGCCGCATTCAAGATTTAGGAGTGGTAACAGATTCTGAAGGAATGGCTATGCGTGGCAATTTGCTCGAAGCACCCACACGCTTAAGCGGCACTGCCCTCATTCCGGGACTCGATGTGCCTGCTGTTGGCGCGTCTCCTGAAGACACAGATATTGGTGCGAAATCTGGCTACACAGCATGTGGAAGATCGTTAAAATTGATGCCCCACCATTTGTATTCCATTGCATTTTCTGAAGCTGGAACCTGGCGTTACGCGCTTTTAGAATCAGGAAGCAATTCTTCGGACTCATCGGGTTATAAAATCATTGTAGGCTTGCCAGGCGCACGCAGACTTTAATACTATCACTCACAACACATAAACTTAAAGGATATCTTTATGAAAAACTCGAATAAGAAAATTTGCTCCGTAGCACTCAAAGGCATATTGTTACTTTCCGCCGTCGCATTTGCAGCTTGCCAAGGCACACTCAAAGACCCCAAAACAATTTCGAAAAGCGATTTAAATCCTCCTTTCCGCCTTATGTCTACAACTTCAAATAACGGATTTATTTTGCAGTGGAATATTACAAACACAGAAGACGACCTCAAGGGATTCAATGTTTACTTAATAGATAAACCTTTGGCAGAAGTTCAAAAAGCACTCAATAGCGGAACTGTCACAAAAATAGATCTTCAAACCCAGCAAATTCGCCGCTGCGAAAAAACAAAAAATCTTTTTGCATTGTTCGGATTTAAACCAGACGACAAATTTGCAAATAAATCATGCGATGATTTCGACGAAAAAACTGAACAAAGTAGTTTAAATTCTGGCTCGATGTCTAATCTTGCATCCACAGAAACAGAAGAAAAACCAACATTTGTAAAATGCCTCAAAGATAATTTTAAATCGGCACTGTCTGGCGATGGCCTCACTAGCGTAGATATTGCAACTGCTGTCGACATGGCAGGACAAACTATTCCCACAGACTTAAAAAGCCGCGTGGGACGCACGCTCCGCTGCGAATTAGGCGCCGATACGGTTCTTTCCAATGGATCAAAAGGCATTCAAAATGGCAAAGAGTACACAGCATTTGTAACAGCAGTGCAAGGCGATAAGGGTGCCAAAATATCGTACACTTCAAACTTTGTCAGTGATGTTCCTACAGAAACAGTGGTTTCTGAAACCATATTAAAGAGTGGCACATTTGGAACTACAAATCTATTTGTAAATACCAGTGTAAAAGAAGCAAAAGATGCGCAAGGTAACAGCCACATTGCCGGCAACTGGACTATGCCCGATGCAAACGACATTGGCGGAAAATGCCCAGAATATTCTGCTGCAAATATTACGGGCTGCCAAATTGACCGTGAAACGCTCTTAGTCGCAAACTCCCAATCTATTTTTCCACGACTTATTATGTCTGAAGACTCCCAACCTGGAAGCGATCGCGTGTTTATTGCAGGAGAAAAAGATAAAGTCTTTTTAATCAAACGCGAAGGTCGTGAATCCATCAATGGCAAACCTGGCATTTTTAAAGCTGGCGACAGTCCCCTTTCTTTTGTCCTCAATAAGGAACAATTTGTAACAGGGCGCAACCTGAGTGTATTGCCTGGCGATTTATTCGACTTTGTTGTTATAGATGGCAATAATAAACACTATGGTAAAATTTATTTTGAAACTTTCGAAGTCAAAGCAGGAACCGAAAAAGTAGGAAATCAAGATAAGTTTGTCCGTTCTTATATCGCCCTTCAAACACTTCCGGACTCATTATTTTACTCCTTTTCTAAATTAAATTTAGGACAGTAACTTCAACGTCAAAAGCACCCTATCCTTTCTGCTTTTGGCCAACACTTCCCTCCCAAAATATGACATCATGAAAAATCGCAATTTCTAATGACACGGTTTTGAGAGGGTTGAATGAAATTTATATTAAAATCGTTCTTAATTTATTCCATTTTTTCTACTTTTTGTTTGAATTTTACAAATTGCAAACCCAGTAGTTTTAACAAAAGCGGAATTGCGGGTGAAACAAATCTGCTTGAAACCTACCAGGCAGAAATAAACGAATTGCAAACGTTTCTCAATGTAGACAAAGCAGCATACTTAGCTAGTGTTCACATGCAAAATTTAAACCGCAATACGATCCAAAACGCAGCAGGCTCAGAATTTTACGCGGCCATGACCCCATCGTTTTTCTATCAAAAATATTCGTCCGACCCTGCTATTCAGGACAGCAATTTATTACCCGAGTTTTTGCGCAAACGAGAAAAAGAAGCTGGGGGAAATGGACAAAACAATGGTGTGCTCGAAAAAGAAATTTCCGACTTTTCAAACGCTTTTAGCATTAAACCGCGGAGCGAAATTGCATTCACTCCAGCGTTATTCCCAGACCTCATCGAACCCGAAGATTCTAGTGTAGTCACAGTTCCGCAATTGCCAACGGGAGAACTAGAAACTCAATATGCATTAAACATTCAAGATTATGTTGCGAATCGCATGACTCGCGGAGTTTTTTGGGACGTCAATCACTCAAACCGTGACTTAGAATTTCACATTGGACTTTACCGAGAATTTTTCGACCGAGTGTCCGCAAAAGGCGGCTCAATTATTGGTGAAGTTAAAACAGCAGCGGCCAACTACAATAAAATATATATTGTAAAATATCCCGACAAAAATCATCTCACCTATGCCATAGCTCCCATTTCGGGGCAAGACAGACTCACTCACATTTTATACCACCTCGCAGTGGCGCAGGCTTCTTTGCCAGGCTCTAGTGCCGATTCTAAAGTGGTACAATATGGAGAAACAAATTCTTATTTAGAGCGCACAGAAAAAGATTTTATTTTGTGGCTCAAACGGCGCCCTAAAGCCGACATAACTCTTATTGGCCAAAAAATGGGACTCGAAAAAATATTCTCCGAAATGGCCTCTAAAAATAACATAACTGTGAATTTTAAATCGGGCGAATTTAGCAGTTCGATGTTTGATGCTGCAGATTTATCGTATAAAAATAAAAATGGCAAAACAGGACTCATCAGAGTTATTTCCAATGTCTGAGGCGACGAAATTCGCCCCATTGCTCAAGCTCTCAGCGCCACAAGTCATCAAAAAATACTTTACATTGGAACAGCGGGAGCACTGCCGCAATCAAAGTTTGCTGTGGGCGATTTGCTCGTTGGTAAAAAATTTATATCTGCAGATCAATGCTCTTAATCTAAGAAAATAAG
>JAYTOT010000047.1:0-3094 GCA_043747645.1 Pseudomonadota bacterium
GAACCAATTCCCGATCAGAAAGGCAAGCCAACGAAACGCCCTACAATGGCCTGGGTGAGTCAGTCTTTTGAAGGAATTGATCTCATTTCACACAGTTACTAAGGGGTCTGAGAATATAAATTTGTGCGACTCGGAAAGTTTGCAAATCAAGTACTCGCTCTTCTTGGCTCTCAATATGTCGACAGATACTCCTCAAAAATGCTAATTTAAAATTTTTATATCTTTTTAAATACGAGTTATGGTGAACGGGTATGCGGAATGCGGGTTGGAACAGTTGAATTGTACCTCTTTGGAAGTCGCACCGATGACAACAAAAAAGGTGGAGACATAGATCTCCTTGTGGTTTCAGAAAACGACTCAGAGAAACTCAATCACATGAGACGCGCAACTGTGATTCTTGTCGAAATCAAATCGACAATCGGAGAACAAAAAATAGATTTATTATTTGCAACGACAGAAATGCTAAAGTCAGATCCCTTTTACAATACCATTTTTTTGGTCGCGCTTAATGCATAGCTAAACTTCTTTGATAATAAATAGTTACCCTTGTCGTGAAAAATCGGCGAAATTTCACGGCATACTATCAGTGCGCCGCCATTGAGTCGACATTTTAGCCATTGTTTGAGCAAACATTTTAGACAGTAATTTGCGACGAAAATTTGGAAATAGGGTGAGAGCAACGCTCAAAAATAAGAATAAAGCCATACAAATCAGGCCGAATGCAATGACAAACGGCAGTAGCAAAAACATCGCCGGACCTGAAATTTTAAACACTTTTGGCTTTATAAAAGCGCCAGGTTGCCTAAAATTACGCCCTCGAAAATCGCCATCGGGACCATCAATTACTTCTGGCTCTAACACGACAACTTCTTCGGAAGCTCTGGAAGAACTCAATTCTTGTGTCATTTCAGTCTCCTTGAGACCACTTCGAATTTTTTGTTTGCGCCAACTCCAGAGGAGTGCTACCAGTGCCTCATATTTAGGCAACCGTGCCACATTCCCTGGAGTTTGAAATGCGATACCTCTGCAAAAGCCTTGTTATTTGCGCTCTTTTGTCTGCATTCGGTTGCGAAGGGGAACAAGAATCGAATGATAACCCCACACAACGACCCGCTCCGCAAACAACCGCGACACCACCAAGCACAAAGCCATCACCAAGTCCTACACCCGGAGCCACACCGGGCACAACACCAGGGAGCACACCTGGAACATCTACCAATGCACCAAGCAATTCTGCTCCAGCCGATGCACTAGATTTAATATTGGCGTCGACCACCCCTGCAGATTTGCAATGGATTGCGGGATATCGGCCCGCGGATGAAGCCACAGCGCTAAGCCGCACAATGCCAGATGAAGCTTTTTATTCTTTTTCGGGGGCATGGGAAATTAAGACTTTGTCGTGTTTTATGAAAAATAATTCAGGCGTGCGTTCGACTTTAAATACTTCTTACGTTGATTTGGGAAAATCTGGATTTTTCAGCAAAAAGCTGAGTTTGAACGACGTACAAAGCGCTGATTTTGGATGGACTGACTCAAATAATGCGCTTGTTTGGACAGAGAGTAAAATTGCGTGGAGTGCGGTTCAATCTACCGACAGTGAAATTCGTGCGCGACTTGTCTATTCGTTTTATGCAAACAATCAAACCCAAATGGCTCGGGTTCTTTTTAGTTTTGACAAAAAACACGAACGGGTTTTGTATCAAATTCAAAAAAATAAATTGTACAATTGCCCCAACGAACTCGCGTATTTTTTGTACCAGTAAAATTTATTTAGTGACTTAATTTAATCAGGTGAAAATCTTTTTTTCCCTTTTTGAGCACAATCGCATTTTGTTCTGTCTCAAAATCTTTTAGACTAATTTGATAATGTGCATCGGTTAATTTTTCACCATTTAAACTCAATCCATTGCCCTGAATGAGCTTGCGAGCTTCGCCTTTACTTTGCGAAAGTTCACATTTTACCAAAATATCTAAAATGTTTAATCCCGATTCTACTTCCGATTTTTGAACTAAAGTACTAGGCGCACTAGACAAATCGCCGCCGCCAGCAAACAAAGCTTTAGCAGCTTGCTGCGCACCCTCGGCCGCTGCTTTGCCATGCACTAATTCAGTGACTGAAAACGCTAAAAATTCTTTTGTTTCGTTAATATTTGAAACAGTCATATCGCACATGCGCACAATTTCTGGTTCTTCTAAATTCGAATATGTACGCAGAAAATCTGCAACGCTAGCATCGCCGACATTACGAAAGTATTGGTAAAATTCAAATGGTGGAGTGAGTGTTGCATCAATCCACAAAGCGTTGCCCGAGGTTTTTCCAATTTTTCGACCCGACGAATCGGCCAATAAGGGCTGGGTGAGTGCAAATGCTTTTTTACGATCTACCCTGCGAATGAGGTCGGCTCCCGCCAAAATATTCGACCATTGATCGTCTCCTCCCAATTGGATAAAACAATTGTATTTTCGCGATAAATGTAAAAAATCGTATGCTTGCAGCAATTGGTAACCGAGCTCCATAAAAGTGAGCCCACCTTGTTCAAAACGCGTACGATTGACATCGGCGGCAAGCAAACGGGCCACCGTAAAATGCACGCCAGTGTCGCGTAGGAAATCGATCCAGGGAATGTTGCCAATCCAGTCTATATTATTTAAAAAAATTGGCTTATTTGGCACATCTGTTCGAAAATATTGAGTGGTGAGTTTTTTAAAATTTTCGACGTATTCAGCAATAAGTTCTTTTGAGTTCATGGGGCGCATGTCGGACCGGTCTGTAGGGTCGCCAATGAGTCCCGTTGCACCACCGAATACAATAATTGGCGTTAAACCACAGTCTTGTGCTCTGCGGAGTAAAATAAGTGCAGCCAAATGCCCCACATGCAAACTCCTTGCAGTGGGATCAAAACCCGCATAAACACCATAAGGGGTGCCGTCGTCTGATATAACGCCCTTGCTTAAAAGTTCGTTTAGTTCTTCTTCGTGACTCACCTGCGCCACGCGGCCACGTTGTTTGAGTATATTTAAAAAATGCGTCACCATTATGACATCTCCTGTGCATCAAAACCCAAATGCTATCGTAATTTTTTAAGGTTTGCAC
>JAYTOT010000048.1:0-1712 GCA_043747645.1 Pseudomonadota bacterium
TGGAGAACTGCTAAACTTTTCCTGAGAAAAAATTTAGATTTGTAAAGAAATGTGTGTGCGTGAGCAGATAAAAAAGGCGCGATTATTACGTCACAGCCATTTTCTTCCAGACCTTGCACATACTGCTCAAACCTGAAACGCTGCCCTGGCGCTCGCTGCAGCGCATAAGGACAAAGAATCAAAATTTTTTTTCTTTTTATCAATTTTGATTCCTAGCTTTTTATGCCAACTGCACACCAAAACGGTGCAGTTGCATTAAACCTTATATTAATAAGACCAGCTTGAGTCATCATCTCCTCAATTACTAACTTGGTAAAACGTTTTTCAAGAGTTGTACCAAACCGATCCAGCGCATCTGTTCTCAAAGTATAAAAACTCTTTTTTCTATAAAAAGAGAGCGGCCAATTACTAACGTTTACTCCTATTGCTTCAAATATTTTAGCCAGCCTGGAAAGTGGCCAATAGACACCAACGGCAATGAGATCAGTCAATACTACTTTGACCGATCGGGGCAATTGCGAAATAACTTCTCTAATAAGATCAGACAGTCGCCAGAGATGCACAAACCAAGCAGGCCTGCCATCAAACGCGTAATACAAATAAACCAAAAAAACGCCCCCACGTTTCAACCTGCTCACACAGTCACGCATCCCAGCTGCGGTGTCGGGAATATGATGCAAAACGCCCAGCGAATAACAAAAATCCATTGAATTTAAATCAAATGGCAGATCATCAACGGACGCTAAGTGAAAACTGCAATTCTTTTCATTCGCTAATTTTGTCTTCGCAACACACAGAGCTTCATCACTAAGATCAACGCAGTGTAATTGATGAACTCGAGGGGCAACAAACTGTGCCCACCGCCCACTGCCACAACCCATGTCAAAGCCGATAGCTTCTGCTGGAAGTAGTTCCCACGGAAAAATAGAAAAATACCGCGCAAATTCGTGAACCAATTCATCAGTCGGAACCTGTTTCTGATCAAAGCGGGACCATTCAGCCCCAAAGTCAGCAACAACTTTTTTATCAAAATTTTTAGTCATTTTTTTAGTCATTTTGCATGAGCGCACGTCCGGGGTACACACAAGAAAATGATAAATTTACCAGCATATTTTTGGAACACCATAAGCATAAAATTGTTTCGCTTTAGCTGAAAATAATTATTAAATTCAGCAATTAATAATGTTGAGGCAAAGTTTTTAATATCTTTTGGCAATGTCTATTTGAATTTTTTTTCAAGTCTTTCAAGAATGCTTTTTGAAACTGAATAAAACTTTCTGAAAAAACCAGACGCGCCCTCGGTGTTTACATAAATTGTATTGTGCGAATCGGAACGCACAGCACTCGGATTTGCATCGGTGTAATAGTAAGTAGCAATCGATTTTCGAGTAGCGCCAATCGGCATATTTAATGGCTTAGGATGCCCATGAAATGAAATTTCGCTCGTCTCAAAAACAACACATCTGTTAAATGCTGGGGCAATATTTGCAAGTTGTATTTTTCGCTTTTTGTCTCTTAAATCCCATAGCTCAAGAAATCCGCCAAACTCTTCTTTCCAATCTGAATTTAAATAAATTAGCACATTCAACCGACGGTGATGATTGGTCTTTGGATGCAGGTTGAAGTCGACATGCACATTAAGATACGCGCCATTGACTGATTGATGTAAGCCGCCACCAAAAAAAGTCGGGTCTGCAATCAACGCTTTTATA
>JAYTOT010000049.1:0-6120 GCA_043747645.1 Pseudomonadota bacterium
TGCCGCACTCAACGAGGCTCTCAAAAGAATTGAACAGGAAGGTCTCGCTCAAAAGATTTCTCGGCATAAATCAGACATGGCGGCACTGTGCGAATTGGCGTTACATTGGGGATTTAAACCTTTGTTTTCAATGCATTTTTCGTCCACAACCAGAACATTTAATATTTCTGAAAACCAAGAAATGCTCCAGTCGTTTATGAGTTATTTGGAATTCAATTGTTTCAAATTATGCCAAAATACAAAGTACAATATTGACACGTTCCAGTTGTCATCAATGGGCTGGTTTGAGCGCCCGTTAAATCAGGTATTTGCATTGCAAAAAAAGGTTCATTTTTATGAAGCTGAGCTTTGAAAGGAAACTCACTCAATTAACTGCAAAATTTATACGCTGCATCAGTAAATTTTGGCTCGATTACGATCCTCGAGAAACTCATTTGATTCCCATAGGCCCGATGCTCGTTGTTGCACGGCACACCAGTTATTTAGATGGGATTTTGTTAGGCGCTTATTTTTTGAAATTCCAAACACTTTCGCCTTTAGCAACTGCCGGATTGTTCCGCTTTCCAACTGATATTATTTTACGTGGCGCAAACGCCATTCCCGTACGCCGAGGCCAGCCATTCCATTTGCAGACAATTAAAATGGCGCTCCAAAGGCTTCAATCGGGTTCAGTATTGATTTTTCCAGAGGGAGGAGTGCGCGTACCCTATTCTAAGTCACCACTGAAGGCAGGATTTGTTTTATTGGCTCTAAAATCTGGAGTGCCCATAATCTTTTGTCACCTCGAAAACGCTAGCGTGGCGCTAGCACCAGGCAGACTTTTCGTGCGGCGCAAAAAAGTGTCTTTTAAAATTCTTAAAGTCATTCAAAGTGGCGACCACGGATATCCGCAATGCGCCGGCAGCGCAGAACGTGAAAAATGCCTCCAAATTGCAATAAATGAGTACGGTTTTTAGAATACCGAGGCTTTAGAATGGGACCAATGCAACTTCAATTAAAACGCGCTTATTGTGTAAAAGATATTCAGGAACGCCTCTTAAGCGCTTCTATTGGCGCTGTGGCAAATATTTTCTAGTGAATAGTTTGAGCTCTGTAGCTAAAATTTGAGCAGACTATTTAGAATTTAATATTTCCCGGAGCAACCCATGAGCGATTTTCCGCCGGAATTCATTCGCGACTGCTTTTGCGTCGAAGCTGAGGAGACATTGGCAATTTGGGAGAGGTGTTGCCTTGATCTTTCTGCCGGTCCGAGCCCCGAAGTTTTTGCTTATCTTTTCTCGCCCCTTGTAAATTTAACTTGTTAGACATTTATCCAGCCACAGGGGGCTGCAGTGCTTTATTATCTCAATTCAAACGACGCCACGGCGAGCGTTTTAGTTCAAGCAGGCCTTTCAAGCACATTGGCAAATCGCATCCGCGACAGAAGAAATGTGACAAAAGACAAATTGCGTTTTTGGGATTTAGAAAACGAAATGAATGGAGGATTTAAAGAATCGGACATGAAGACCCTTGTAAAATTAGTGACAGACAATGGCACTGTTACAAAGTTCAAAGAAATGCGCCTCGCCGCTGAAAAAGCCGCTGCTGAAAAGTCATTTGCAGAAAAAGCAGCTGCAGAATTAAAGAAACAAAAAGAAAACGGCATTGTAGTGACTCCCTCGCCAATTCCACAATTCGATACAAACAAAGATCCGTTTGACCCAGCATATTGCCAAGGAGAACCTCTTTCACTTGAAAATGCTAAAAAAGCCTTTGCAGGAGGGGCGCTTGTTGCGGATATTGGCTCTTATAAAATTTACAGACGAGAGCGCACTTGCAATTCGATTTCGGGATGCGGCCCATGGTAGGCACCCATGACTTTACTTGACAGTACAATTGGTTCTATGACCAATAATTTGGAAATGAAAGGTAGAATTACATTGAATATTGTATCCAATAAAATCAAACTCAAACTGAAGGACAAGACCGGGTCTGGCTCTGATTGCTCTGAATTACCAAGTAAAGACATCACCTGCAACGCCTACTACTTCGTCTCAGGCTATCAAAATGGTGGAAGCGGCGGAGCATATCCATCTGAAAACCAACTCGGAGATTTTAAAGAACTCAAAGGAGTTCTCACATCAAAATGCATCCAATTGAAGGCATCTGACACTTCCGGCGGCAAAGAACGCGAATATGGCCTTATTGGTGCTGTGGTATTTGGTGGTCCCGTAGGTATGTCTACTTGTGGCCCCGACGCCACAGAAATGCAATGTGGAACACTCGCAGTAGGCAAGCTCAAAACTTGCTGCCAACGCAGCACTTCAACTTGCCCATCAAAAGGTTGCGATTGCTACAGTTCGTGCAATTGAGGCATTCTCTCAAAAGCTTTCATTGATTGAATAATGTAAACTTAACGAACCGGTAGTGGTTTCATGCAAGAACGCTTCTAAAATACGCATTGTTGTTTGACCTTCTCGATCAGCGGGTTAAGTAGGAACTCGCTTTAGATCCAAATGCATTTTTTTCACAATTATTACTTCATTCAAAAAACCCTTAAGAATGAACCCTCAAGGGGCCTTCACCGCACTAATATGTCCAGTTTCTTCAAGGTGCGCAATTTTAACTTCACTTACATTTTCAATTCCAAGTTTTCGTAAACCCGCTTCGAGTTCTTCAACTACAAGACCTTCTTCGGCAAGGATTTCTGTCTGGATTTCGCCGTCTTCAATCAGTTTTGCCGGACGGCCTCGCACCAATTCACGAAAGGCAGGGTATTTAGTCGCAAGATAACTTTGAACGCGATGACTTGCAAAAACTGTGACAAAAAACACAATAGCATTTTGGCGTCCTTGCAAGAGAGTGACTTGCTGAATGGCAACTGAAAGCGCAATAAGGATCACAAGGTCAAAGGTCGTTGTCTGCCCAGCAAGTCTCTTTCCTGAAAACCGGAAAAGAGCTACAATCCAAATGTAGAAAACAATTGCTAAAAAAAGCTGCTTTATCTCTGGATTCATCTTTCAAATCCCCGGATTAAAATTAAACAGGAACTCAACACGAACATGCTTAGAATACCGCATTACTTAAACCAAAGGCGGATCCATTTCGCGATCATGGTGGCGATGTTTTGCCATGGCTTTTATAAATTGGGGCATAACCTTTTCCACTTCTGCATTGGAACCCCCAAGCATTCCCGGATCCCTTTCCCCAGAGGAAAGCAGCATTGCGGCGCCAGCCTTTTCAACGAGATCTGTTCCTGCACCTAAGGAAAGGATAGGCTTGGCGTGGCGATATTGATCTTTAATAAACTCAAGTGCTTGACCCATCTTTCCCAATAAATCGGAGGCAGTTTTTCCACCTGGCACCACGAGCGCGTCGAACAAAACCGATGGCATGGTCTCGAAGGTGACTTCAACATCTAATTTTTCGCCTGCTTCAGTTGCAACAGAGCCAAGACGCGCGCCAACGTAACGCGGCACGGCACCCTGCTCGACTAGGAATTCGCGCACCTCGCGCGCAGCTTGCCCGTCGACGCCGGCGGCAATTAAAATGGCGACTTTCCGAGTTGCGACCCCTCCCGTGCCAGGCTTCGAGAATAAAGAGAGGGCCGCGGATTCAGTGACCTCTGGCTTGACTGTTTTTGACACAGCCTTCGGAAGGGGGGCAGGCAGTTCCATGCCGAGCTCTTTTGCAAGCGTGCCTGCAAGGACGGTGTCGACGTTCAAGAACATCGCCAAGACGCGCTCCCGAATGCCATTGACTTGAACTTTGGTGAGCTCAAAACGAAAGCCCCGAATGATGTGTGCTTTCTCAACAGGCGTTTGGCTCTTCCAAAAAAGAGTGGCCTGCGTGTAATGATCTGCAAACCGTTCCGCACTTCCGCGAACTTTATCGTCTGCAATCGGCTCGCGAAATGAAGTGAAGCCTACCATTCCTGCCTGAAAAGGGCATCCTCCACCAAGCGAATTGGGTTCATATGAGACGCGCCCCCGATTGATCGCTTGACGGTGCATTCCGTCGCGTTGATTATTATGAACCTGCGCAGCTGATGCATTAATTGGAATTTCATGGAAATTGGGCCCACCCAATCGAGAGATTTGTGTGTCGATATAAGAATGGATCCGGCCTGCGAGGAGTGGATCGTTAGAAAAGTCTATTCCTGGAACGATATGTGCGGTGCAAAATGCAACTTGCTCGGTCTCGGCAAAGAAATTATCGGGATTGCGATTGAGAACAAGCTTACCGACTGGAGTGAGTGGAACCAGCTCTTCGGGCACAAGCTTGGTTGAGTCAAGAATGTCGAAGCTGAAATTTTCGGCCTGTTTTTCTGAAAAGAGCTGGAAGCTCAGTTCCCACTCAGGAAAGTGCCCCGATTCAATTGCCTCCCAAAGATCACGCCGGTGAAAGTCGGGGTCGGTGCCGGCAATTTTAACTGCTTCGTCCCAGTCTAATGCATGTGTACCAGCAATAGGACGCCAATGAAACTTTACGAAACTCGATGCTCCTTCGGCATTCACCAGCCTAAAAGTATGGACCCTGAATCCTTGCATCATCCGATAACTCCGCAGCAGTCCACGGTCGGACATCACCCAAAGCAACATATGGGCCGATTCTGGCATGAGCGAGACAAAATCCCAAAAAGTGTCGTTAGCAGTTGCAGCCTGCGGCATTCCAAAATGGGGCTCGGGTTTCCCGGCGTGAATAAGGTCCGGAAACTTTATTGCGTCTTGAATGAAAAAAACGTCAATATTGTTCCCTACAAGATCCCAGTTTCCTTCGTCCGTATAAAATTTAACAGCGAAGCCGCGCACATCACGAGCCGTATCTGCGGAGCCGCGCTCGCCGAGGACTGTCGAGAATTGCACAAAAACAGGTGTGCGCTTGCCTTCTTCAGAAAAAAGAGACGCGCGTGTGACTTTCGTCATGGGAGCATAGCACTCGAAAAAACCATGCGCGCCTGATCCCCGCGCATGAACAATGCGTTCTGGAATGCCTTCGTGGTCGAAGTGGGTAAGCTTTTCGCGCAGAATAAAATCTTCCAAAAGTGCTGGCCCGCGCAGGCCTGCTTTTAACGAATGTTGATTGTCGCCCACAGGAACGCCGTGATTGGTGGTCAGCGCTTGCCCGGTTGAATCTACACGCACTCTATCAAGCGAAATATTTCCAGGATTAAAGCCTAATTTTTGCTTGCCAGAACCCACTTTAGCAGAAGGCATTGACTCAGTAAAAGTACTGGCTGATACTGTTTGGGGCACATCAGCAGTGAAACCCGGATTCGGTTCACCTGATGCTTTTCCATACTCTGCTGGCTTATTTTTGTTCTCAGGAAATGACACTACGACTTTCTGTGTCGAAATCATTTTCTGGGTAAAGGCATCACTTTCCCCAACCGTTGCTGCCGAATTTTTGCCTGTGGGAGAACTCACTGTCGAAAGTGCAATTGCAACTTTGCCCAGTGCGTCGTTCGTTGCTTTGGGGTCTCCAGACTTCTTAACAACCATAAATGCTCCTCTTAATCAATCGTAAATTGTTGGAGGGGAAACAGAGCTGTAGATTTTTGCATTTTGCACATGCTTTTCATTGCGGAGAATCTGAAGATTTTGTCATTTTTAAAGTGAGCAACGAAAATCAAAGGATGCATGTGGATAAAATATCGGTAAAGTGTCGACTCTACTTTTCTAAAAATAGACTTATTTTAGATAAATGCATTTAAAAATGAACGCAATATCCATTATGATACGCGCGATTAATGCAGATGAAAAATGAGTAGTCTCGCTCAACACTGCATTCTGCCAACGCTTAATTGCACAATTTTTGTCGAAACACCCAACGTGCGCCCTGGCTGAGATTGAAAATCAACAATCTCAAGGGTGCGATCAAAAAGAATTCGGGTCACGTTAACCGCTTACTCTTTAATCAGAATTAGACGTTGAAAAGTTTGACACATTCCAGCACACCGGTCATTGCGGGTTGAGCTTTTCAGGTAGCATTCAAGGAGTAGTCATGAATTCAAAAACCGATATTTATTCCTTTCTTAAAACAGATTGTTCGATTGGGCGGCAACGCCATGGGCCGATTGGCGTTAACGCCAGCACCGGAGCGAGAGCGACGGAGGTATTAAAATCTCTTCTCTCGAGCCAT
>JAYTOT010000050.1:0-50489 GCA_043747645.1 Pseudomonadota bacterium
AAAGGAACAAACAATGACCGCTGAAATCGAACTTCCCAAATTTGCGCAACATGCCGAAATACCAACAGAAATCTCAAAAGAAGTTGCACTGTTGATGGAATTAGGGTTTCAAACCCCTACCCTCATTCAAGAACGTGCCATGCCTATTTTGGCAATGGGTGACTCACTCAATGCACTTGCGGCAACAGGTTCAGGCAAAACACTTGCATTTTTAATTCCATTATTACTCCGAATCGACCCTGCTAGAGAAGGCACACAGCTTCTTATATTGGCTCCTACGCGTGAATTAGGCGCACAAATAGCTAAAGTTGCTAACGTTGTAGCACTTAAAATTGCAAAAGAAGGGCAGAAAAGCCTGCAAATCCGTACTGCCTTTGGCGGTCAAAAGGCCGAATCGCAAAAGCAAGAACTTCTTAAAGATCCTCATGTTGTAGTTGCAACTCCCGGTCGTGCCCTCGACTGCATGCGCACCGAAGCCATGAATTTAGATCAGCTTCAAGCAGTGGTTCTGGACGAAGCGGACCTGATGCTGAGCATGGGTTTTGGCGGACAAATGGAGTCTCTGTTTAGAAAATTACCTGTTCGTTTTCAGACCGTATTATTTTCTGCCACCGAAAGTACATTGCCCGGTGCCTTAGAGAATCGCCTTTTGCGAAGCACCGAAAAAATTGATGTGCGCGGAGAAACCCATCAAGATAAAATTCATGAAGTGCTCAATATTCGCAATGCATCGGAACGCCATATTCGCGTTGCCAATTCTTTAAAAAGTTTAGAGCTGCAAAACGAAAGCGGAATTATATTCTGCCAAACGCGCGAATGTGTGAATGAATTCTCTGCTTATTTGAAGGAACAGGGAATTTCTGCTGAAGCTCTTTCCGGAGAACTCGGACAAATTCAACGTGACAGCGTGTTAAGGAGATTTAAAGCCAATGCTTTGCGTTGGCTTGTTTCTACAAATATAGCCGCACGGGGTATAGACGTCACTGCTCTTCCTTTAGTCATAAACTACGATTTGCCCGCAACAATTGTAGAGTATTTGCATAGAGCCGGAAGAACCGGTCGTGCCGGACGCAGCGCCCGTGTCTTAAATGTGTGTCCCCCTGGGACAGAAAGTTTTTTAAAGAATTTAATAAAAGACGAAGGCATTTCACTGCGTGCTTATTTTGCTAAAAGCGAGACTTTGCAGAATGAAAAAAGCGAATTAGGTAGCACCGAACCTGCGCCTACAACCAAAGACCTCAAGCCCTTAAATTTTAGAAAAATTCATATCAGCCGTGGAAAATCGGACAAAGTACGACCGGGAGATGTGCTCGGTGTTTTAACCAAGCAACTCAATTTAACCAAAGAAGAAGTAGGCGGAATTTATATTTTCGACCATTTTACCCATGTTGAAGTGAGTGCTGACCGTATGCATGAAGTGATTAAAACACTCAATGGAATACGGGTTAAAAATCTCACAGTTAAAGTAACAGAAGCCTTTTCTTAACCATTGCCCTATTTTTATTTCGATATGCACTGAATAAACGCAAGCGTCAAAAATTGAATCACCTCATATGATGCAACTCTGTCATGATTGAACCTTCAATCACAGCAGGGAGTATTATGCTACGTTCGAAGTTGTTATTCGCAATGGCTATCATGCCGTTAACGGGATGTATTTTTCCTAAAAAAGTAACCGATAATACTGTTAAAATTGCAAATGGCCAAAATCTATCCGATTCCCAAACCCCAGAAATCGTAAAAACTTCTACTGTTGCAATTGTGAGCGGCATTAAATCTTCTGGCGGCGACCTTACCAAAACATTTTTATGCTCCGGAACTCTCATTGCCAAAAATAAGGTATTAACAGCACGTCATTGTGGGATCAATTTGCCCAATAAAGATGACGTGTCGGATATAGAAGTTCGATTTGGCAGAAACGCTACGGATGCAAAACAAAAACGACAAGTGAAAAAACTGAAGCGCCACGAAAAATTCGACCTTATGGTTTTAGAAATTGATTCTGCTCCAGAAGGTTTTTTGCCGGCCGTGATATTACCGGAAAATTCAGCTTTTAAAGGCGGTGGAGAATCGCCACAAGAAACTGCAGTTCTAGCGGGATTCGGACTCAACGAAACACAATATGGGCGCCCCAATCGCATTCGCGCTATGCGTAATGTTTATGCAGTAAAACTTGGATACCCACACGACGCCTATCTTCCTTACCCAACATCTCAGCCTGATAACGTCGAAGAATGGCTACAGACCGTAAAAAAATTCGACGAAATTTATGTAAAATTAAAAAAAACGCCCCTTGCTGTTTCTGCGCTCAACAAAACAGATTTAACCTCTGTAAAAGATCACATTATCAAACAGGCTGAAGGTCTCAAAATACTAAAAACCGACGCTGAAGAAATGTTTATTGAGAAATTTAGACCAACGACATTTGAACTCCGCTGGGGAAAAACAATCTTTTTCAAATGGCACGAAAAATTAGAAAACTCGACCGAAGTGCAGCTTGAAGGCGGTTCTCTTTTTTCGGTGCTCGAATTTAGAGGCGGCACTAACTATTTTAGAATGCAGGAAATTGAAGACGAACACCGCCTTGATGATCTTTGGGTAGCCAACGAAAAAATATTATCCGAAGCAACCTCAAGTGCTTGTCCTGCCGACTCAGGCGGCCCTGTTTACCGCCAATACAAAGGACAATGGGGTCTCACGGCAGTGGTGAGTTCCGGATTTAATCCGTGCGATGTTTGTTTATCCACTATGGCTGCAGACCCTAGATTACAAATTGTGCGTTCTTGGATTGATGCGCCAATTCCATAATATTCAATTTATAGAGCTCTCCCGCACAGCAATAAAATGACACAAACTACCGGCAAGAACGAACAAATGCCAAATTGCGTGATGAAACTTTAAGCGATCCCACAAATAAAAAACCACTCCACCGGTATAGGCAATGCCGCCTGCCAACAACCAACTAAAGCTTTGCGTTGGCAATACGGCCACAAGAGGCGACCAAACCGCAATAACCGCCCAACCCATAAAGAGATATATTAAAGTAGATAGAATTTTAAATTTATGAGCAAAAAATATTTTAAAAATTATGCCAAATAAAGCCAAAGCCCAAATACAATAAAGCACCATTAAGCCACTTGTACTTTTTAGCACTGATACCATAAACGGAGTGTAGGTTCCAGCAATTAACACATATATACCACAGTGATCTAAAGTTTTTGTAATCCGTTTTAGTTTTGGCGACTCGGCTAAATGATAAAACAAAGAAGCGCTATAAAGTAACAAAAGAGAAATTCCAAAAACCAAATAACTTACAGTGACTTCAATATCGTTGAATTTTTGCGCTCTCAAATATAAAAAAATCAATGCAAAAATACTGAACACGGCGCCCAATCCATGGGTCACCTGATTTGCAGTTTCTTCAAGTTTCAATTTTTCTCGAGGCGCTCTCTTAGGATTCTTAAACCTAAACCGATTTGCGTTCACTTATTCCATTCTCCACTAAAAACCAATTATTATGCAATTTCTTCAAATCCTACCAAAGCAAAAACAGGAATTTCTGCTTCCCGTGACTTTTCAATATCCACTTCAAAAACCATTTGCCATTCGTCGCTCTTATTCGCATCGCTTAATTGCTGCTCTACGCGCCAATGGGTCCCGCCCTCTAGCGGAATTATTTTAGTACGTCGAGGAGCTCTGGCATCAGTGTCTAACACTAAGTACTCACACGTTTCATTAAATTTCAAAAATGCATCTTGCAAATCTGTTTGCGCAAAAGAATGTGACGAATCGAGTCTCGCATCGGGATTGGTGCGCGCAAATGCACCTTTTACATCATTCATAACCAAAAGACGTAACACTCTAAAAATAGAATTTCGAATGAGAAGCTCAAATTCTTTGCGCTCACGAGTGATATCACGCAATGCTATTATGCTCGGTGGCTCTGCTTCAGCCTCTACTGATTCACCTGCATTTTCGGCCAAAATGGCCGACTTCTGCAAATTCTGCCATTCAAAAAGCAAACTCGAATCCACTTCTCGAATTGTGGCGCGCAGAGTGTATTCAATTTCTTTAAGCTCGTCTGTTTTAACGGGTTCGGGCACGGTTTGAGATAATGCATTATAAACATAGGTTAAGTAACGTAACAAAACGCCTTCGGAGCGCTGCAAATCGTATTCTCGAATATAATCATCAAAATCATAACCAGCTTCGTGCATTTCTCGCGCAATAGATTTTGGTTTAATGCCTTCTTGCCCCACCCAAGGGTGTGCTCCCACAAAAATATTGAAATTATCGTAAATAAAATCGCGATCTGGTTTGGGATGTTCTAATTTTTCCAGCGTCGCTACGCGTTCATCAAATTCAATGCCGTTCATCTTCATTTCCGCCATTTTTTCATTCTTAATGAGAGCTAACTGGCGTCTTAGAATAATATCAGGGTCTTCTTGAATAGACTCTACTAAAGTTAAAACACGCTCTGCATAGTCAGGCGACTCAATATCTAATAATTTAATGGTATCAATCAAAAAAAGTGACAACACTTGATTGAGTGAAAAATCATCTTGCAAAACCACATTTACCCGCAAGGGAGTAAAACCAGGTTGACGTTGCTCTTTTGGAATAACTTCTATAATTCCACGATCAGTAAGAGATCTAAAAAGCTCAAATGCTTTTTTTCGCATCCTACTTTTTGTTACCTGTGTCTCGTGACAATCACGAATTAATGCGCGAAGCGCTTCTACACCGCCACGCTCTCGACTCAAAACATTTAAAATCATTCCGTGACTGACTTGAAACCTTGAGATTAAAGCTTCGGGTGGAGCCGAAGTGAGTTTTAAAAATGTATCTTTATTCCACGGAACAAATCCTTTTTCAGGGGGCTTCTTTTTTACTATTTTCCGTAATTTTGAGGCGTCGCCGGCAGCTTTTTGCTCTGCTTTAATATTTTGTGTCACGTGGTCAGGCGCTTGAATCACAACGGTTCCCGAATCGTCGAATCCCTTGCGACCAGCTCGACCACTGATTTGCCGAAAATCTCGGACGCTTAAAACACCAACTTTTTCGCCGTCAAATTTACATAACTTAGTAAAAATAACCGTTCGAATAGGGACGTTGACACCAACACCAAGAGTGTCAGTTCCACAAATAATTTTTAAAAGTCCGCGTTGCGCCATACGCTCTACTAAAAGTCGATATTTCGGCAGGAGTCCCGCATGGTGAATACCAATGCCATGTCGTAAAAGTTTTTGTATTTCTTTGCCATAGGGGCTATCGAATCGCTCGTATTCGAGAGCTAATGCAATGTTCTTTTTTTCTTCTTTTGTGCAAAAGTCTACGCTCAAAAAGTTTTGAGCTTCTTCGGCTGCATCTAATTGCGTAAAATTAACCAAATAAATAGGAGCCTTTTTTGCACCAATTAAATCGGCTACGGTCTCATGCAACGGGGTCTCTTGATAAATAAAATCGAGAGGCACAGGCCTCACCTCAGACTTTACGACAGTTGTTTCGAGTCCATTCAATTGAGTGAGTTTGTCTCGAAAAAAATCGGTATCGCCAAGAGTCGCAGACATGAGCAAAAATCGAGTGCGAGACATTGCCAAAAGAGGGATTTGCCAAGCGACTCCTCTATCTTTATCGGAATAATAGTGAAATTCATCCATAACAACATCGTCTACACCAGCAGAATTTCCGTCACGCAATGCCATGTTAGATAAAATTTCGGCAGTACAACACAAAATAGGTGCATCGGAATTTACAGAAGAATCACCAGTTACTATTCCAACATTTTGAGGCCCAAATTCATGGCAAAGTGCCATGAATTTTTCGTTCACCAGTGCTTTTATGGGGCAAGTGTAAACAGATCGCATTCCCCAGGCCAGAGATTTCATGTGTAGCGCCGAGGCCACGAGCGATTTTCCGGAACCAGTTGGAGTATTCAATATTACATTTTGATTTTCAAAGAGAGCTAATATAGCTTCTTCTTGAGCCTCATACAGCTCAAGCCCCCGTTGTTCAACGGAGTCCATAAAGCAATCAAAAATCATTTCGTTGTTGAGCCAGTCGCGCGGAGGAAGGCGACGGGCAAAAGAGATATTTTTCATACCGAGACTTTAACAGGACCTTTGCAAAATTTGCAATGCTTTGGGTTGAGTCTCCAATGAATACATGGTTTAATGAAGTTCATGATTCGATGTTAACAACATTTTAAAGAATTTTTAATACCGAGACATCCCTCTAGAAAAAGTTAAAGGCGATATGAAAATCCCAGCACGGTTAGAATCACTGCATTTGAACGGACTTTTAGATGAAGTTGTCTATCAACTCATGAGTGGCAAAGAAGCAGAAGTTTTTGTGGTGCGCAGTGGTGATATTTTACGTTGCGCCAAAATATATAAAGACGCCAAAAACAGATCCTTTAAAAAGAAAACTGACTATACAGAAGGCCGTAAAGTCCGCGATAGCCGCCAGGCTCGCGCCATGAGTAACAAAAGCAAATTCGGCAAAGAAGAAGCCGAAAACGAATGGCAACAGACTGAAGTCAATGCACTAGCAATGCTTTCGCGCGTGGGCGTGCGAGTGCCTCAAACATACGCTTATATTGATGGCGTACTTTTGATGGAAATGATTTGCGATGCAAACGGCGACCCCGCCCCACGCCTCCACGAAGTAGAACTTTCGGCAGAAAAAGCAAACGAATATTTTTTAGTTGTCTTGCGCGATATTGTTCGCATGCTCTGCGCAGGAATTGTGCACGGCGACCTCTCTGAATTTAATATTTTATTAAGTGCAAACGGTCCCATTATTATCGATTTCCCGCAATCTGTTCAAGCCACCGCAAATAGTGCTTTAACTATTTTCGAGCGAGATGTGTCTTCAGTCACCGCATATTTTGCAAAATTCGCACCCGAATTAATCGAAACCCAATATGCAAAAGAAATTTGGCAAATATTCAAAAACGGCCAATTAAAACCAGATACACCTTTAACTGGTAAATTTAAAATTCTACACGCAGCGGCCGATTTGGCTGGAATTTTTGATGCCATTCAAGGCGCAGAAGAAGACGATGAAGAGCGACGCGGCATTCGCAAGCCAAAATATTTTAAAGATTAATTAGCACCCAATTTGTCAAATATTAATTTATTTATTTCATTAAAAAAGTGGCGTAATTTGTTTAGAAAATTACGCCACTTTTATTTTTTAAAATAACCAAGACATTGTCAATACCGACAGAGATACTGACGCGCGACATATCCATAAGCGCCGTCACGATGAAATTTGACTCTCACAAAGGCGTTCAATGCACCATTGACCCAAGCTGTGTATCGTTGCGGTTGAATAGCAACAGATTCGCCATAATCGGCAGTGCCAATTACATTACCGACATATCCCGCACCATTGAGCGGTCCTCTAACATTGATATGTTCCTGACAAATATAGTGACTATAGTAAGCAAGCGGCATAATTTCAGATAGAGAATCTTCATTTAAATTGTTTTGCTCAAACTCTTTTGCGACCGCAATTGAGTCGTCGGTAAAGGAATCATTCGAATAAGACAGCGAAGGAACAGCGAGAACAATAGCGAATAAAATAGCTTTCAGTTTCATAAAACCTCCAATTGTTTTTTTGGACCTCTTCACGAGTCCACAGTCTTTAAACTCCTTTTCTAAATTCACCGCAAGATGTGCAGTTAGAAAATGGTTCATTTCTCTAAATTCTTTCGATTTCTTCAGAAGTAAGAAAAATGAAAATTCGAATCAATTCAGAAAAAAAAGCGACTGAAAAATTAAATTAGCGTCAAATTTAAGTCATGAGTTTACTATTAAAAATTAATTTTCTTACACTCTGAAGGCTCTTAGTTTTTTTATAACGCAATTCACTTGGAGTGAAACAGAATGGAATCTTCGAGGAACCAGAAAACTGCCGGTTGGATTTTAGCAGCCCTTATTGTAGCAATGTTTTGTTTTAGTGCTGCAGGAAAAATATTAAAAGTACCAGATATGCTTCCAATGCTAGAGCACTTCGGATACATATCACAAACAATGTTTTATATCGGCTTCGTCGAAATTGCTTGTGCCATATTGTTTGCAATGCCAAAACAATATTTGTCTTTTGTGGGCTCCATTTTGCTCACCGCATATTTGGGAGGTGCGACATCGACACACGTGCGCATCGGAGAAGCATTTTTTATTCCAATTATAATGGGAATACTTGTTTGGGTTTCATATGGACTCAGGAACGCACATATTTTGAAAAAAATTTTCACTAAAAAATAAATTCCTTCAAAACTTGAGTCCACTTTAAATTGTGTGTAACCTTTTGGCTCACCTAATTTAAAGGAGAAGAGTTTATGAAAAAGAGTTTGTTTTCGTTGTGCGCGTTGATTATGTCCGCTTTAAGTATGACATCGTTCGCACAAACCCCCGCCTTGGCACTCAAGAGTCTGCAGCTTAAAAAAAATGGTGCAACTTATTTTGGTTACTTTAATTTAACCATTTCTAATTCTGCACAGTTTCCAGCAGAACTCTTTATGCCCGCACCTAGTTTACCTCCTTGCGGACTCAACACAAATTCATCACGCACTTGGGTTTCCATCAACGATGCCGTGAGTGGACAATATATTTACGGATTCTGCGCATTGTCTAGTCCTGCTGATTTGCAATCAATTTGGTTTGCTAAGTCGTGGGGAACTGCAATTCCAAGATCTGTTTATGTAGAACTCAAAGATCGCCTCACAGGTCGCGTCTACAGGTCTAATAACTTAGGACTTTAATCGATTTATTTGATTTTTCAGTCAAAAATCCGACATTTATTATCCTACTGAACCAAGTGATAGCGCAATAACAACGATACTATTAAGCACAGTTGCCCCACCAATGGTTACAGTGCTTAATTTTTTTCAACTCGAAAGTAGGATGTTTATGAAAAAGCAATTCAGTGTTTTCAAAAATTCAAGTAGTTTAAAATACACTGTTTTAAGTGCTTTTTTAGCTACAAGTTCCTATTCTTGCAAAAAGAGATCTTTTAATAATGAGAGCGGTTCAAACTCAATCCAAAAAGTCGGAATAGGCTGCAATGTAGAAGTTAAAAAATCTGTAGATCAAATATTTAAAGATTCTACTGACCTTTTTAAACTGAATTTATTAACGCATAAGGACTGTGGCACAATAAAAAAAGATATTCCCAAAGCCGACGTCATATTAAAAGCTGCTAAATGCACGCGACGTGGACGCAGTATTGTTTCAGAAAGTGCTCCATTTAAAGATGTTACAAATAGCGGCCTAGAGCCCCGCTTTGTAGACATTTGGGATTGCACCGGAAAAGACAATACTTTCGACCGTATTTTTATTGCAGGGCCAGGGCCTAACGATCCATTTCATATTATAGCAGCGGACCCCACTTCCGGCGGATACAATTTTTACAGTGGTAACGTCGGTACCGAAGGTGCCGATTTCGTATTCCACGGAAATTCGTTCACCATGGGCAGCATTTCAGAATATGGCCCATTAAATTCTAAACAATTCCCGCACCACCCCTGCACTACTTGCCACCAAAATGGTGGCCCTATTTTAAAAGAACTTCGATTTCCTTGGATGAATTGGGCTTCCAGAGCAAATAGTGGCGCACAAAATCTGCTTCCCTCTGTCATTGCTCGTCGCACGGCTGACGGTGGCGAATTTCTGGAAGTGGAAGAATTGGAGAAAGAAATTCTTAAATCTACAGTACGACTCAACACATTTAGGGTTCGCAAAATTAAAGAGGGTGCAACGGTCAACGGACCACTTCCGCACAGTGAAACTTCTGCGCCGGTTACTATTGGAATGATGCTGCAGCCAATCCTATGTCAAAACGAAGTCAATTTAGCGAACTCTGTTTCAAAAATTGGAGTGTTTCAAAAACTGAAAGTTCCACCAGATTTATTTTTAAATCGCCTTCTTTATGTTGAAGAAAACGCAATTCCTTTTCAGCTTACGACAGCTCAAAAGAGTCGCCTCGACATGACCGGAAACACTGACATCGAAGATTTTGGCCGATTTTCTGGCGCAATTAAAATACCTGCAGCAAAAAACGAAGAAGGCGCAGGTTGGGCAGAACAATTGGCTGCAAATAGTGTCAAGCACTCTATTGAAGGAAAAGTAGGCAGCGATGGACAATTTCCAATGCTGATTCCCGCACGATCTTTTTCAGACGACGATTACTCTTCGCGCCTAGTGACAGAAGGTGTTTTAAAAGAGAAATTTGTTCAAGACTTGTTGATGGTCGACTACCAAAACCCAGTGTTTTCTAAAATCCGCTGTGATTTACTCGATAAAAATTTATTTGACATCAGTACAGCAGCTTTAAATGCAGACCAATTGCAAAGTGCCTTCGAAAAATCTCTCAATCAAAGTTTTGAAGGCACAATCCAATACAATGCCAATAAATCTAAAACTGCGGCCCAACATGCTACTTTAATTTCTCGTTACGTTAAATCTTGTGCCGTTAATATTCCGAAAAAAATTGGAACACTATTTATGTTCACTCAAAACAAACTTGCAAATTTAAAGAACCCAGACAAAAATGTTCCCATGTTTGCAATTGAAGGTTTTGTGCGCGATAAAATTTTTCCTATTTCTGCGTTGCAACCGGCGGCACTTAATGTTCGCCTTAAAGCTGCCAATCATGTAAAAGATTTGTCTGACGACGAAAACTGCTCACTCGAGAAATTTTGATTCTCTTTGAAATGGATTGTTCATGCCAAAAAAAATTGCTGCTGCTTCAAAGGTAACAACTGCCAAAAAAATCACAGAAGACGCGCCAACTCCAAAATCTAAAACCATTACAAGCAGCAGTACGGCTGAATATTTCTCCAAAAATTTACAGCAGGTTGGTTTTTCTTCGCCCATTAAAGCCGTTTTAACGACTTTAAAAGAAGCAGTAGACAACGCTCTCGACGCCTGCGAAGACTCCAAAATACTTCCCGAAATTTATGTGAGAGTTGAAAAAATAGGCGAAGGCCATGTTAAAAACACCGACCGCATTCGGGTCATAGTCGAAGACAACGGACCCGGACTCAGTGTCAACGACGTCCCAAAAGTTTTTGGAGAATATTTAGCGTCGTCTAAATTTGGCCGCGGGCGCTGCTCCCGAGGCCAACAAGGCATTGGAATATCTGCTGCCACAACTTGGGCTATGCAAACCACAGCGCAGGGCGTTCGCGTCACTACCATTAAAAAAGGCGCACAAAAAGCACTCAAATGCGTTGTGGACGTAGACTTAAAAAACAATCGTGGCGTAATAAAAGATCAAAAATTTATTTCGTGGGACAGGGAGCACGGCACAAGCGTAGAATTTATTTTAGAAGGTCGCATGCAATTACAGGGAGAAGCAGGGCTTCTTTCTTATTTGCGCGGCACCATATTACTCAATCCGCACATGACTCTAAGATACCAATTTGGCACAGATGACGAAATGATTGTCGAACGAGTGAGTACCGAAATACCTGTCATTCCAGAAGCAACGGCACCCCATCCGCACACGATGAAATTAGGCGATTTTAAGGGCCATTCACAACTTTTTAGCAAATCTAAAGTCGGTTTATGGCTCAAAGAATCGTTCTCACGCATCAATGAAAGCGTTTTAAAAAATCTGGTCACAGAACACAAAATTCCAGCTTCACTTTTTGCTAAAAATATTTCTCAACTCTCTAATACTGATTTTGAAGGCTTGTATGCGGCTCTCAATCGCGCAACATTGCAAGCCCCTTCTACACAATCAGTTTTTGCTTTAGGTGAAGACACTCTTGCTATGAGTCTGAACCGTTTAGGTGATTTAAACTTTTTTTCTGTTGTGAGTCGTAAACCCACTATTGTAGATTTTAAGCCTGTGCAAATTGAAGTCGCCATCGCCCGACTCACACATTTAGGTGATGCAGAATCGGACGACTCCATACAAGTGTTGCGTTTTGCAAACCGTGTTCCACTGCAATTTGATAAAGCTTCGTGCGCTATTGTAAAGGCTATTACAAGCGTTAATTGGCGTACCTACGGCCTCAAACAACCCAAAAATGGTCTGCCGCAAGGTCCGTTTATTTTAGCAGTGAGCGTGGTTTCTCCTTTTATAAAATTCAAAAATGCATCCAAAGAGACTGTTGATGCCTCAGATGAATTGGTTGAAGAATTACGAAAAGGTCTTATTGCCGCAGGACAACGACTGTCTCGCTTTTTAAATAGGGAGCAGCGCGCGGGCGATTTAGAAAAGAAAATCAGACACGTGGAACAATTTGGACCAGTTCTTGTAGAGACTTTAGCTCGAATTTTAAATGCACCTGCAAAACGAAAAGAAAAAGCAATTTCGGGTCTTGAAAAAATATTAGCCCGCGACACTGGCGATGTGAGAGAAAATTTGAAGCAAGCTGATGATTCGCTCAATGCATTCTTAAAATCTCGCAGGGAAAAAATGTCGCAATTTTTTGCAACACTTGATGATGATGAAAAAGAAAAACACGAAGAAATTCCAAAATCTGAACCCGAGTTTAGCCCGAAAAAAACTCCCCCACAAACAAAAAATGAACTTTCACAAACTAAAAATGAACTTTCACAAACTAAAAAATCGCGGAGAACTCCATGAGCACGCGTAAGCCGGCTGCAGACGTAAATGCCTTTTCAAAGCGCGTCGCTAAAGACGATTCCGCCGTTTTTAAAATGGGAACTGATTTATGCGAACTTATGCTGGCCGACCTAGAAGCAGCTCGCAGACCCACCTTGCAAGCCACAAAATGCGCCCTAGACAACGCCTTGTACGATTCTAAACTTGGATTTTTACGCCCCGGATCTAAAAAAGTAACATCAGAATTAAATGTGGGTTCGGTTAAAAAAATATCGAGAGCTATTTTTTTTCTTGAAATATTAATGCGAAATGTACGGATTGGAAATGTAAATACCAAACGTGAATTGTATTATGTAGCTAAGGGTCTGATACGTTCTAATGCGAGTTTGCGTCCGCTCGATTTTGAAGACCAAGATGAGTCAGACTCCACTCTCGACTTTATTTGCGAAATGATGGAGGCCTACCGCGAAGAACTCAACTGTGTTGCCGACGACAGAGGCGGCCAGACCTACTCTAAAAATTTAATTGTAACCGAGCATATGCTCGATGGAACAACGGCTACAATTGATTTATCACAACTAGGAACAGCGCCTTTTCAGCCTAAAAATAGACCTCAAAATTTAACATTAAAGGCAAAAGATTCTTTAGATTTTTGCCTTATTGTCGAATCTCAAGGCACGGCAAATACATTAGTGGCAAATGGCTTCACCAAAAGACACAAATCAATAATCATTGGTTCTCAAGGCGTGCCTTCAAATGCCGTTCGGGCTTGGGTCCGGCGCATTCAAGACCAACTTAAGGTTCCAATATACTTTTTTGGAGACCTCGATGCCTACACACTTCAAAATATATTCCGCACCATTAAAGCTGGTTCGGCAGCGTCGCTCATCAGGAATTCTGAATACTCGGCACCAGATGTTCGATTTTTAGGAGTGCTTCCTGAGGACATCAAAAAGTACGATTTATTTTCGTACCCAGTGCGCGAAAACGATGCCCAAGAAGCCAGGTCTCTTAAAAAAGCACGGGATGCATTGAGCAACGACCCGTTTTTTAAAGACAAGAAAAACATAAAATTAAAAGAAATATTAGAATGGCTAGTAGAAAACAAACAACGTTGCGAGCAACAGGCTTTTATTTCCGTAGACCCCAACGACCCGCTCATGATGGAAAAAATAATTTTAGAAAAAATTAAAAAAGGGAGATTTGTTTAACGTAACAATTCTCTTTGCTTTAAATCTTGCGTAGGACGCGCATTTTGAGCATAAATTTCGGTAAAAGATTCAATTTGTTTTGCGCTCATAGTAATAGGTTTGCGCATGACCTGCCACGCCACTTTTTCTCCGCAAGGTGGAGTTGTGAGGGAGCCGGGGTAACTAAAATAATTTTGTGGCTCGGGAAAAAATTTCATGGGATTAAATAAAGATTTTACAATAGGATTTTCTTTATTTTGTTCCGCAGGCAAATTAGCTAAAATAGTCTCAATTTCAGAATTTGCTTCACCTTCTTGAACAAGTACGCCCAAAACTGCGAGCTTGCCAGCCTCGCTTTTATGCACAAAGTGAAACTCTAACGGATACGATATTTTATTCAACTGATGTTCGCTCGGAGAATGAAAATGAAATTGAGCCAAATTGTATAAATTTTCACCCAATTTTAAAACGTTTTCTCCTTTGACATTAATTTGAATGGTGTGACCGTTATCCAAAACTCCTCCAGAGCTCGGAGAATAACTCAAAGAAAGTTGAGGCCGCTTTTTCTTTTTAGATATTCTTTCAGATAAATTAATAGGAGACTGCTCTTGCCCTGCTTGGCAGGCAGAAAAATCGGGACTCAATGTGTGCCAGTTATCGGGACCTAACTCCCCCGCATATTCCCAGTGTGTTGCGCCGTGCGCGCTCTTTGCATCGGGCTTTGCATCGGGCTTTGCATTATTTTTTTCACCATGGGAACTAACTTCTGGAGCATGTTTATTTGCTGTTTTAGGTTCATCGGCTTTTTCTGAATGCAAATTTCCATGCTCCGATTCCGGCGCACTCGCCGGTCTTTCGTGAGAAGAAACACTCTGCGAAACATGAGCTTTTGCATGCATTTTTGGGCTGTCTAAACGGGTAAATGCGTAAACTCCTGCAGAAATTGCAGCGCATCCTGAAATAACAACTGCTACAGTGGCGACTTGTTCCGACAATTGGCACCTCGATTTGACTCTCAACGAATTCTTTTTAAATTCAATCTTAAGTCAACTTCATGAGCCAATCACTGCAAATTACGTATGATGCCGCCAATATCTTGAGCCTCTCTTGAGTCTGTTTTTACAAAAACTGGTGGCTGCCCCATGGGGGCAGAAATCTCAATTGTCTGACTTGCAAGGTCGCTATTGTATATTTTTTGGCTCCATATATTCGTCCAGCTTCCTTTTGGTAACCAGACTTTTCTAGAATTGACTCCCTGGTCTAAAATTGGTGCAATAATAAAATCAGATCCCAAATAAAATTGATCGTACATATCGAGAGTTTCACGCTGATCTGCATGGTAAAAAAGCATAGCTCTATTGACTGGCCAACCCTTCGTCTGGGCCTCAAGCATTATTTTCTGACGATATCCACTCAGAGCGGCATACACTTTCGCAAATTTTACAAAGTGATTTAGAGTTTCTTCATCTGAATCAAACTGATGATTAATTTCGGGCTTGTTACCTTCATGAGTGCGGTACAAAGTTGTAAATGCATTTAACTCAGCCCATCGCATAAATAATTCTTTGGTGCGGCGAACCCCGAAATTTTTCAGTGGAGAAAGTGCTGCGTAACCGCCTATATCGCTGTGATTTAACGTTTGACCAGTGAGTCCACCATTGAGCAAACCTACTACGCTTGACCTTAATCCATCGTTCACGTCCCAGCTCGTGGTCTGATCTCCGAGCCAAAAGAGCCTAGTGATACCAGGACTTTTAGTAAAGCCAGAGCGACTGAAAAAGAGAAAGTCTTTTTCAACTCCCATTTCTTGCGCAGCGTCACGCTGAATTCTTGCCCATTCTTCAGGGTATTTATTATGAAAATTTACCGCACCCGCAGGATAATCTATCATGGCATCCAGTGGCAACGCCTCTCCAAAATCGGCCATATAACCATCGACTTTGTTCTTTATAATCTGCTCTTTTATTATATTTTTAATCCAAACCCGAGTAGATTCTCGCGATAAATCCAATATCCCTGCCGGGAATGCAATAATATCTAGCAAATAAGGCTTTTGCCCCGAAGGGTCTCTCGCTAAAAAATTATTTTGCGGAGATATTGCCTCGGCAAACAAATTTCGTTTTACCGCTGGCTTAGTAGCTGCGTCTACCAAGAATGGATTAATGTAAGAGGTCACTCGAACATCTTGACTGCGCATTTTTTCGACAAAATAAGGCCAATTGGGATACAAAACATCGTCAGATTCCCAATTCCACCACAGAAAAGATCCAATATTCAACCCTAGTTTATTAACAAATCGACGCCCCACCCAATCTTGCACCCATATGCCCGCTACAGGCGCGCCTTTGGATTTCAGAACCTGAACTGCTTTTGAAACTTTAGATTCTCCGCCCTGAATACCTAGAATGAGGCCTTTGTTGGCCCACTCTGGAATGGGAATCATGCGCCCCGTATGTTCAGTCAGTGCCGTAATTAAAGCTGGCATAGTATCGGCAATTAAAATGTGTCCAACCAAATTCTCGGTACGGGAATAAGCTTTAATCATATTTTGTTTTTGCAAATCAAAGGCTGTCATTTCAGAATTTTCTAAAATCATTCCCCGATTTTGATTTGTGTCATACGCAGGCACGGGAGCGTACGAAGCTTCAGTAGATCCTGTCGCTCCATGGGCAATTTTTTCTAAAATAAAAAGCATGGGAGTTTTTTGGTTACGACCAATCCCCTGCTCCATAACTTCAATAGGAATTGTGAGTCCCTTTTGATTGAAATGGGTCATTTGCGAACCAAAGCCATAAATATTTTCGGCCACGTTGCTTTCAAGATTCACATAAAGTAACGGATATCTGGGCATTTTTTTATTTACAATATTCCCTAAATCGCTGTATTTTTTATCAACTTTAAAATCAAATTTAACATCGTTCTCAGAGAGCTCAGTTACCTTAAAAATAAATGGTAATTTACAATCCGGACCCAACAGTTCACCTTTGAGTTCCAAGGCTTTATTTTCAATTGGAACCACACCGTTAATTTTTGCAAAATCACAAACTAAACTTACTTTTGCATTGGCTTTAAATGACTGGTGATGATCTTCAAATTCAACTTCTGCAATTTGGGCGCCTATAAATGATTGCCCATAGGGAGTTTCAAATGCGACGCCTATTTTTCCGGTGCGACGCTGAATTTTGAGTGTGGATCCATTTATAGACTCCGCAATATCAAACGCGAAATGCTCCGTAGTAAACTGAGGCCAATTAACCGAACTCAGATTAAAACCTCGTCTTTTACACGAGGAAAATTGAAAAGCTGCCGACACAGATAGAATTGAAACGAGTGGAAAAAAATTCATACAAATAATTCCAAAAAAGGTTTAAATTTCATATGGCAATTCCCAATTTATGCCGAAATATCAAAAAAAAGTCCTAAGTCAAAGACTTAGGACTTTTCAATTTCATTTTAATGAACTCTAAAAAAAATTACTTCTTTTTAGGAGCTTTTTTTGCGCTGCTTTTTTTGCTAGTTCCAACAGCGTCTTTTAAGGACTTTGCTGCACGGAATGCAATTTTTTTGGAAGCAGGAATGTTGATTTCTTCTCCAGTTTGAGGATTACGACCCTTGCGAGCAGCGCGATTCTTAACTTGCAAAATTCCTACTTTGTCGATGCGGATTTTTGCACCTTTGCTAGAAATTTCAGCTTCAATTAAAGCGAGAAATTCTTGAATCACTTCCTTAGTTACTTTTTTAGGAAGCTCGACATGTTTGTTAGCGACGGATGCAATGAGCTGACTCGTGGAAACCGTCTTTGATGTCTTTGCCATTAGGAAATCTCCAAAATGATGAAACACGAGACTCCATTGTCTCGCAAAAAAAAAAGAAACGTGAAAAGCTGTTACTACAATTCAAATTACCGTGGCCTAATTACAAAGTCAATTTCTATGAAGCACAGAAATCAAGACTTTTGAAAGGATTCTCATTCTTATGAAATTTATTGTTGCCATTTCAAATGAAAAAAAAATTTTAAAAAACGAATTATTGCTCTTAGGACGCGCCTGTTTACTTGAAACGTTTGCTATTAATAATAATCCTACTTGTGATGAATTGATGATCTCTTTTCCGTTCCTTAATTCTTCCTTTGAATATTCTGACTCATCAAAAAATACACTTCCGCGAGTTCTTATGGTGGTAGATGCTGGCACCGTAGGTCAAGGCACAATCGATCTCATAAGCAAATTCAAACAAATAATTCCATTAGTTATTGCAAACAAAACATCTGATTTTTGTATGCAAACTTTAAATTTTAACCGAAACTGCAGCATCTATATTTCACATGGGTCACTCGATAAAAGCTTGCGTTTTACCGCACAAATCATTCGGGGCTTGGCACAATGCAGAGCGTCAAAAATATTTGATTTATTAACACCGGGCACTCTTATAGATTCGCGACGTGTGCAAAACGCCTCAGACAAACACCTTTGCCTCAGCGCTGTTGTTCAATACATATCCTCTCTGGGCGATGACATTGACGACCAACGATTTGCGCAGGGGTATGCTTCTTCAGTAGGCAGAATGATTGACGAACTCATTTTAAATGCGATATTTCACGCCAATCCTCGATTTCAAAATAGCGATCACGACGAGGAGTATGCACTTAGTATGTGGGAAGCCGTAGAAGTAAAATGGGGATTTGACGGCGAACTGTTTTTCTTTTCTGTAACAGATTCCTTCGGAAACCTCAATGAACATCAAGCCATTACCCACATTGGAATTGCGCAAAGAAATAGGCGCGAAAATAATTCAGAAGAAAATACTGCGCCCGCAGAAACCTCTGGCTTAGGATTGAGAACTGTCTTTAAAGGAACACAGTTGCTATTTATAAATGTGATTCACAATTCGAGCACTGAAATTATTGGAGGGCTGCGCTTTGACAAAACCCTCGCTCAATTTTCTGAGCGAGGTAAAGTTTTTACTTTCAATTCTAATTCACCAAGGCCTGATTCATTTTAAAAACGATGCGAGAGGCAAAACGAAAATGTTTTCATCGTTAAAATTGAAATCTGAAAGCAAAGTGGGAACATCTGCTACGTCTAATTTTGCCTGCGCAATTGCGAGGGTCAACGAAATACTTATAGACATCTTAGCGGCTGCAGCTGCTCGTTCCGCATTTACAATTCCACCAGACAAAACCTTATCTGCAAGCCAGTCTTTTTTGTCTACTGTCTCCATAATAATACGACGAATTTCTTGAGCAGATAAATCACTATTCGTATCTTTAATTTTTCCAGCTACTCCAGAAACAAACGGCGCAGCCTGACTTGTGCCACTCAAATAAAGAGTGTCGCCGCCTGGCATTGCTGATTGAATCCCTACTCCTGGAGCAGCGACATCAACATGCTTCACGCCAAAATTTGAAAATCTTGCAATTTTAGCTTGGCCTTGAGTTGCAGCCACTGTAAGGGTATTTGTAGATTTTATATTCGCTGGTGAAACTGGAAATTCATCGTTATTTTTTCCGTCATTTCCAGCGGCAAATACAAATAAAGTTTCAGGGCTTTGTCCTACAAAATTACGTCCACTTTCAACCATAGAGTTCACTAAAAACTTAGACCAAGTATCAAGTTCTTCAGCAGAAGCATCACGTCCAAAGGCAATGCGCAACACTCCTTTTAAGAGTGGCTGCAAAGCTACGGTATTCGTACCCAACGACAAATTGGCCACATCCGATTTTTCGCCGCCAATATATTTTGAAATATCTGTAAATATTTGCATTTGAAAATTAGCAAATTGAGAAATTAAAACTTTAAGAATTGTCTCTTTGATTTCATCGCTCGGAGCCGCCTCTAGATTACTCATGAGCGAAGAGTCGAAACCAAAAGGACTTTCGGTAGGAATTAATTTTACACCCAAAATGTGAGCGGCATCACTTTTAGAGGCGCTAATTCCAGCAACGTGAGTCCCGTGTACAAAATTCCCGAATTTCATAAGTTGCTTAATGAATTTTTTATCTTCTACATTTTTCTTTAACCAAGCAATTTCTTCTGCAGCGGCAGAGCCTTCTAGCATCTTTTTTTGAATCTCAAAAAATCGCTTCATATCCGGCGAAAAAGTACCCACATACTTATAATCGAGCAATTTATTATTATTTTCAATAATATTCCAGCCATTAATGTCATCCACGTATCCGTTTTGATCGTCGTCCGTATTATTGCCTGCAATTTCGTTCGCATTCACCCATGCGTGATTTTGCAACATGGGATGTTTGAAATCGACGCCCGAATCAATCACGGCAATTGTAGAACCAAATGCTATTTGCGCCAATGAAAACGCGCCCAATAAACCCAATTTGAATGCATTGCATGACAAGCGAGATTGTTGACTCATAACTGAGAACTCCTTGATTGAATAGAAACATTTTTGTTGAATGCCGGATAATTTTACACTTCCCACACGCCATATTGCAAGAGCGGCGAGTTTTTCTTGATTTTCTCCAAAGCATACCCACAAAAATTTTTTGCTTGACTCAAGCACGCACAATTAATTGATTGCAATCAATTGTAATTGTAAAAAGACATCAAAATAAAAGATTGCGCCTAATGCTTGACTCATCTTGTAAACTGAGTATGAAATTCGCCCATAAGCTCGGCATCTTATCCACATAATATGTGGACAACGAGGGTCACCGAGTGAGAGTTGTTCAAGTCAGAGCGAATTTCGAGCACGTTGCATAAATTTGAATCAGTCCTTTTTTGACCCATTCAAGGCAATCTGATTTAAGTGGAAATGCAAATTCATGCGCGAACGGAGACCTCATGAACAACAATACGAGCGCATCTTGGATTTCTCAGACTCCCGTAGGCACTCTTTCGGCCTGGACTCATGCGCTCTACTTTGAATTCGCACAAATTTGCTACTCTTATAGCGTCTCGTTACCCAAGCCACTCATTGAAGTGTGCAATATGGGCTACATGTGGGGTCAATGGCAGCCCGAGAGGCGCATGATTCGTATTTCACAATCACTCATTGAAAAACACGACTGGGATGTTGTGGTGAATATTTTGAAACACGAAATGGCACATCAAATCGTGAGTGAAATATTTAACTCCAACGAAGGCCATGGCCCCCTGTTCCAAAAAGCTTGCGAATGGATTGGCCTCTCAGATGAATTTCGAAGGGCTCAGGTCGATATTGAACACGATTTCAAACATTGGAAAGACAAGCCGACTGAAGATGGCACAGACAAATTGCTCCGTCGTGTCGAAAAACTCCTTTCTTTGGCCAATTCCGACAATGAGCACGAAGCAATGCTTGCCATGGAAACGGTTCAAAAATTATACGAACGAAACACCATTGATTCTGTAAAATCGCAGAAAAAAATGAATTTTGTGTACCTCATTATCAATCATAAAAAGAAGAGAATCGAGAGCGTTTCAAAAACCATTTGCTCTATTCTGGGTGAATTCTATTTTGTGACGGTTATAATGTCTGAACTTTTTGATGCAAAAAAACAAGAACGGCATAAAATTATGCAATTTATGGGCACCCGCGAAAATGTGCTCATGGCAGAATATGTTTATTTCTTTTTGTTCCAACGCGTGCAATCGATGTGGGCAGAATTCCGAAAAACTACCGGAGCGGCAGTCAATAAAAAAAGCTCTTATCAATCGGGTGTATTAAGCGGATATCGCACTAAATTAGCGCAAATCGAAAGAGCTCGACGCAAATCACAACAACAAAACACGCCTGCTGCAAATAGCAATGAATCACTTTTAAGCATGAATGATTTAGCACTTATCAAAATGGAACAAGAAGAAAGAGACCGATATATTAAAACCGTAATCCCGCGCATGACAACCAGAGCAAACTACACTTCTGGGTACGATGCAGAAACCTATTCCACAGGCCAAAAAGATGGTCAAAACATAGTCTTGTCTAAAGGAATAACGTCAAACCATAACGGGACGTTGCGCATTGAGTAGTTTTAATTCTTTTGCTTCTTTTTCACGCTGCTGAGTTTGCAACATATCTTTGAGGGTTGATGCTGCTTGATCGGTATACCCACGGCGAATAAGCTCAATAGCCGTGGATCCGGCAACTTTTGGCAATGGAACAAATAACAAATCTGTCGCCTTTTGAAGGTCACCTTTTACGAGTGGCATTACCACTGTAATAACGTGCTCCATGCCTTTTTTAACTTCTAAAAGGTCGCGCCGCGGTGTGCGATAATTCGACATTTTCGGCGTACCTCATGCTCAGGCTCAGAAAGAATAACGATTTTATTCTCCCGAGTGTGATCGGTCATTCAGAAGAAAACTTAAGTTCGCCTTGAAAGTTGCCCGCAACCTTTTTAGAGAAGCGAAATACCAGGAGTTTTTTCTGGAAGCACTCTTCGACCCATTTTTCGGAACTGCCTAATTGCGAAAAGGCCAAATGCTTAATTGTAACCGAATTCGTGCCTTTCAGAACTGTAAAATTCATATCACCCGCCACGCTAACCAGCGGGTCGAAATCTTCGCGTTCAGTGACACAAACACGTAAATTTTCGGTGGCCTGCTTTCTGAATTCAGCGGTAAAAGGTTCAATTTTAGGCGCGTCAGACTCAGAAGAAGTCACACGTAAGACACTTTGAACTGTGCCTTTTATACGATCTCTATTGAGTCTTGAAAGGGTATATGCATTGAATATCTGACTGGCACCAAACTTTTTTCGGGTGTCGGTTAAACTAAAACTGCGCTTGAACAATGTCTCCCAACCTTCGGGTTGGCCACTTTTTGCTTCACTTGGCTGCAATTCAAACCAACCCATGTAGAGAGTTTTTGATGTCAAATCTGCAGGGTCTTGCACGCCGTTATAGCGTGCTTCGCGCGCCAAACCAGCACTATTTTCAGGCTTCATCATGGTTTCAAGTCGTACGACGAATTGTTTTTGAACTTCGCGTTCCATTCCAATTGCTGTATAAGTTGCTGGCCATTTATCGAGAGAAAAATATTCTTTTGAAAAAGAATCTGGCGTTTTAAACGGCTGCAAGCGCACGTCTCTTTTAGATTCAGCGGTGGCCAAAATATGAGTGGCCTTTAATAACCAATCGCCAGCAGGCATTAAAAATTGAGGCGATAAAGTTTTATTGTTTTTGCAGTCGGCTGCAGCACTTTGACCTAAATTCACGAGGCCCACAAATTCCCGATCGCCACTGGTTCGCTTCCACACTAACTTTAAAGTACCAGATGCTTTGCAAGGCAAATCAATGAGGAGACCTACCCGCGCCATAGGTTCTTCGGGAGGTGTAGATTTTCCTTCAGCATCAGTGAGAGAAATGCGGAGTCTCGGAAACTCCGGATTTGCAGCAAACACCAATTGGCTATTTTTTTGAGACACGTGCATTTGATTTAACACGAGATCTGCAGGAACCACATCGCGATCTAGCGATTCAATTTCCGTAGATGAAGTCAGTGCTGTGCCTTTCAATCCAAATGTGGTGACTACTGCCAATCGAGCAATTGCCGAAACTTTACCATTTCGCACAATCATATTCATTGGCAAATTTATTTTGTTACTTTGTCCCGAAAATGGATTGGGAATTTGAACAACTAATGTTTGAGGTTTCTGGGTGTTTGGATCAATCAGCGAAGCACGCACCGCTTCAATTGAATATTCTCCGTCGGGCAACTCAAAAAACAAAGGGGCATAAAAACTTTTTGCTGTTATTTTGCCTTCTAAAAGAACCTGACTGACGCCTTGAGCTTCGCCAGTAAACAAAGGAAAAACAAATTCATTTTTAGAAGCAGTGCCTCTGACGACCAATTGAATTGACCGCAAATGCATAGATTCTAATTTGGAACCCGCCGCTGCATTGGCATCCAATGAGGGTGTCCAGCTGAACGGCATCCAAACAAGACCCTTAAATGATGGCACCTTAATTTCTTTTTCTGGAGCAGGAAGTGCTGAAGACGGAGCTTTTTGTCCTTCAATTAACGCACAGCTTGTGCAAATATTTATCGCCAATAAAGCAGAGCAGAATTTTGATTTAAAGATGTATTTAAATTTATGTACCATATAATTTCCTTGCTAATTTCCCGGAAGCCATGCAGACACTGCACACGCAAACTTGCGTTCGAACTCACTTGAGGCCATAGTATAGAGCTATTATTAAACAGCGCAAGTTACACTTAGGTTTAGGATTGCCGACATGACCATTTTGGCATCAAAATATGTTTTACTTCACAATTCCACTGATGAACTTCAAGCAGTGCCTGCCTTTATTACAATAAAAAACACTCTTATTGAAAAAGTTGAATTGGTTGAAATTGAAAACTATCAACTCAAGGTCATTGAATATAGTAATAATCCTCAAATTAAATTATTCGATTTCTCCGAGTCATTTGTGAGCCCTGCAGCAATCAATTGCCACACACATTTAGCTTTAAATTTTTTAAGAGGATTTTCATTAAATAAGGCAATTCAACAAAATATTATTGAAAACTTATTTTATGCAGCCGAAGAAAATTTAACTTACGAGGATGTCTATGCCTTTGCAAAAATGGGCGCCTATGAATCGCTCATGAATGGCACTGGACTAGTGTGGGACCATTATTATTTCGGGAAAGCAGTTGCACAAGCCATACAAGATGTTGGTTTATGTGGAGTTGTTTCGCCCACTTTGCAAGATATTTCAGGGCCAGGTTGCAAAAATACAGAGAATGCAATTTCTGACACCATCGATTTAACCGGTACAATTTGGTCTGAAAATTGTATTTACGCAGCATTTGGCCCTCATGCCACAGACACTGTGAGCACAAATTTATGGAAACGCATTCACAATTATTCTCAAACGCATAATATCCCCGTTCACTCGCACATTGCACAAACAATAGAAGAAACTCAAAGATGCCTTGAGAGACACAATCAAAATCCGCTAACTTATTTACAATCTGTAGGAATTTTAGATTCTAATATTAAATCTTTATTGGTGCACGGAATTTACATCAATAACGCCGAACTTTCTAGTGTGAGAGAAAACAAAAACTGCGCCCTTGTATTTTGCCCGTATTCTCAACTTATTTTTCAATTTCCGGCAAACGCAATTGCTTGGGAACAAAATCAAGTAAAATGGTTCGTCGCCACAGATTGCGGCGCAAGCAACGACACAATGAATCCCTGGTCAGAGCTCCGATTTATTGCAGGACTTCCTTCACTTAATAGTGCCGTTTCTTCTGAATTTATAAATTTTATGAATTCAAATGACACTCATTTGTCTAAAAATGCACTTGAAAAATTTTCGGAACTTAAAAATAAAAACAACGCACTTTTGCAAACATTCCAAAACCCTCACTCGCTGTTGAATCGCATTTTAAAAGGACCAGGCTCGCATCACAATGCTTTTATTGCAGGCACAATCGCTCCCGGCGCTTTGGCAAATATTTGCATTTGGAATCGCAATCACGCCGCATTTTGGCCGCCACACAATCCTGCACGTTCTTTGGCTTTTTGCGACGCTTCTCCAGCACTGGCAGGGCTCATGACGCGCGGAAAATGGATTGGCGCACTCAAAAACGGATATCCACAATCGCCGTCGGAGCTGACCCACACAACCGAATTTAAACATGCCCACAAAGAGGCCGAGATTCGCTTAGCAAATTTATTTGCCCGCACATTCCAATAAAACACCTGCAAACACTCACACACTTGCTAATGTTTTAAGAGCAAGTTATCAGTGGAGCATGAATATTCATATTGGGGAATCGTCCAATGGCAGGACGACGGATTCTGACTCCGTTAATCTAGGTTCGAGTCCTAGTTCCCCAGCCACCTTTCCAAAAAAATAATAAAACGCCAAAATCAATTCCTTCACATTTTGCCAGACAGAAAATTCCTGTGTATGGTTTGTGACGAGTAATGTCAGTTCAATTAATTTTTAGGAGGTTTCAATGAAACGCACGTTTTTAGCCGCAATATTTACAGGATTAACTGTTTTTTTAGCACAACCAACGATTCATGCACAAGTTCTGAAAGCGACATACAAATGCCAAGCTTTTCAAACAAACAGCTTGCGCGAATGGAGATACAGTTTTGAATTCGCGAGCCGCCGCGATCGCGACGGATTTTTCACATCAGTTCCTAGTTTTAAAACCAATGTTTTTCAAATTAAAAACATTCCCGGAATTCCTAGTCAGCCTCGATTTGTTGCTGATTTATTAGTTTATCGTTACGATAACGACGTCAGCACACAACGTGTTTCATACGGCGCATACTCTCCTACAGGGGAACTCTTTTATGTGACACTTACCCGTTCCCCTGCTGAATGGATGAACTACGACACAGTGAGTATTTCTCACGGAAGCCGCACCGCTGTTGGAACCTGCAAAGTGACTCGATAATTATTGAAAACTTAAAAAACAGCTGCTACAAATTTAGTTTTGAAGCAGCTGTTTTTTGAGGTGCTTGAGATCTGCTGGTGCCTTTGCAAACAATGCTTTAATTCCTGCCTTATTTAAAATTTCTTCACTGAAACTATCGTTTGTGCATAAATACACTTTTAAATTGAAATAATTCTTTTGAAGAAATTCTGCCAATTGTAAACCTGTTGCCGGGCCATTTTCGCTATTTGAATCGACTGCGTCAAACCATTGATCGGTGACAACAGCACATATATTTGCAGCATCAGATACCTGAAGTTGAGTTAAAAATTGCTGGGGCGATGCAAATGAAACTACCGGCACGGACATATTTTCAATTGCCCAATAGGTTCTGATGAGCGGATTGTCGTCGATTATTGCAATCCATGGTTCAGAATTCGCAGAAATACCCAGCGCACTCAAATTGATGTTTTCTGAACTCTTCGCCAAAGGAAGTTTGATTCGAAAAGTAACTTCTTTTCCGATTTCAGAAAATGCTTCTATTGTTCCTCCGTGCGCCGAAACTATGTCTTTTACTATTGCCAACCCTAGGCCAGTTCCGTTGGCTTTGCCAAGAGTCATTCCTGGTTCAAATATTTTACTCAAAAAATCAGCTGGTATTAGCGCTCCTGAATTGGACAATTCTATCACTAATGGCAATTGCATATCGCCAGTCTGCAAACCGGCTTTTAGTTTGATAAATCCACGTTCACGAACTGCATCTTGCGCATTTTGAATCAGATTTGTGAACACTCTCAATAACTGCGATTTATTTCCTACTACATTTAAATTTTTAGGCACTTCTAAAATTATTTTAATAAGTGAATCTGACTTATCCAGATCGAAACCACACAAAGCAAAAGCTTTAACGGCCAAATAATACACTCCTAAATTCTGCTTTTCTAAAGGGCGTTCAGACTCTAAATCTGAATTTTTAAATTCAGGTCTTAAAGTATCTTCTTTTAATATCCCACGAATGACTTCTTCGAGACTCGAAAGCATGACATGAATATCTGGCAACATGCGGGACACAAGCAAATCTCTTTTTTTAATTTCAGCAGTTTCGGCTAACATCCCGAGTAACAACGCCAACGATCGCATAGGAGTACGAACATCGTGCGCAATCATTCGAGCCGCAATCAATACGGCCTCAGTAGAAGCTTTCCGAGCTTCTAATGCACTGCGTTCTTTAATAGCGAGACGCAAATTTCTGACAACGTTTTCAGTAAATTCGCCGTACTCAGCAAATTCCCGCGAAAGCCCCGGGTTTTTGAGAGGAGAAACAACGTCTGCACCGCTCAAAAAACGCTGCACATTTGGTAAAAATTCATTTCTTAAATTTTGGACCGGAATAATAACATGTTTTTTTAAGCTTCTCTGAAAAACTAAAGCAGTGCAAATACCAAAAATCAAAAGAGTTACGCAGCTAAAGAGAAGCGATAAAATATGGTCTCGCCCAAAAGAAAAGCGAACAATTTTTTCTATCTTCAAAACCTTATTTGGCGCGTAAGGTTTTAAGGGCATTTCTCGGCACAATAAGAACGACAATTTTTTGAGCAGAATTTGCACGTTACTAGCCGGGCATTCATTTACATAAATAGGATTAATTTGAATGAAATTAAGATTGTATTTTTCCACCAAATCGGCCTGTACCGCTTGAATCCCAGCCCTATCTCCCGACAATATCTCTGCACTTAATGACCTAGACACAATAGGCATTATGCTATTAAGTGCCGCAGTTTCAAATTCAATTTGGTTAAAAAATTGCCATGTTGTAACTAAAAATCCTAAGACCAAAAAAAAGGCAAATGCTATTAAGACCAACAATCTTACGGGGCGTAAACATATATCTGAAATCGTTCGCAGTTGTTTAGAAGTCTGCTTTTTTTTAAAAATGAATCTTTTGACAAGTTCCATTATTTTCGGCTCAATTCGTGTTCAAATTGAAGCAATCCATTTTTCAAACTAAAAACTCCCAAGAGAGTTCTGGGTCGAAAAGTTGAACTCGACGCTTTTGTAAAATACTTCAAAAAGTCTACTCTATCAGCAGGCTTAAATTCGCATAATTTTCGAGTTAATATATCAAAAAAATCGTTTAAAACAAATGCAGAATAGGAGGGATCGACTTTTTGGCCTTTTAAAGCGAAATTTGGAAATCCGCCGCGGTAAAGAGCCGACATATCCGCCGCTCCCAAATCACCCCGCACACAGAATCCTTGCTGATTTTTGCCTAAATCATAGCCAGTCATTAAACTGTATTCGGCGTTTCCCCAGCCGTCTGTACCTATAAATTTTAAATTTGGAAATTCATTTTTTAATTCGGACACTATATAACCCGATGGGCGGGAAGAATTTGGCACTAATAAAAAATCTACAGGATCTTTTTTTAGTGCTGTTTTTAAATTCTGCAAATTTGGAGTGTCGCCAGAAAACTCAAAGGAAAAAGCCTCATCAAATTCAGGCTTCGCCATTTTTACAAAACTATCGTGAAAATCAGCGCAAGAAAGACATCCTGTGGCAATAAAAGATCCAAATTTTTGACCATAATCAAGACTTCGCGCAGTCTTAATTGCGTGCTTCGCAAATTCACCAACAGAGGGATACATAGTAAAAAAAGGAGGTTTGAGCTCGTAGACTGCATTTGAACCAGCCATAGCAGAAACAAACACACTTTGATTTGAACCTTGCGTAGAAAGTATAAAGTGTTTGCTATTTGTAGGTGCAAAGATAATCCATGCGCCACGCGCAGCGAGTTTTTCGCCACCCTCTCGTGGCGCTAAGGTATCGGAAAATGCATATTGCTCAATATCAAGTGCGACAGAATATCCACACGACTCTAGCTCTTTAGCTGTGCGACCCATTGCATAGGCAAAGGCAGCCTCGTAGCTTTTGCGAAATTTATCGGAAGCTTTCGTGTCGATTTCCGAGAGCCCGTCCAATGCTCCAATCAATACTTGTTTCAGTTGCGGTCGCGATTTTGCACCACGAAGTGTTTTAGAAGCTACGATATTCTTACGATTATCTGCCGAATTTGATATCGGTTTTTCAGCCCATGCAAACGAAAACTGAAAAACATTTATAAATAATAAAGCCGATTTAATTTGAGTTACATTCATTTTTCACAACTCCTAGTTTTGCCCCGGTGGAGTTGTGCCTGATTCGTTGAAATTGTGCAATTCGTCCACAAAAACGTATTTTTTTGCGACTTATAAAATATTTAAACTAATTGTGTAATTACAATAATTTGAAGTTGAAATAACTAGAATCAATCATTTTTTGATTCAATTCGCCTAGCTAAATCAAGGCCTAGTTCGAATAATTTAATTCTTGAATGCCTCATCAACTCGAAAGTTGAAGTTATTTTTTCGTCCGGAAACAACACATAGGCATGATTCAAATTTAATTTTGATTGAGCAATTTGTATATCAATTGCGCTAGAAGGAGAAAATCTAGCCCTTCCAAAAACACCTACAACTGGAACTTTTTCTTCCAATGCAATTTGCGAAACTATTTGCGGAGCTTTGCCGTAAAAAGTTTGCTCATCAAAGCAACCCTCTCCGCAAACAACCAAATTAGATTTTCGAACACTGGAACGCAGTGCTGTCATTTGAGCAACCATTTGCGCACCCTGCACCATATGAAAATGAGGAATAACTGCACTCATCCCCAAGCAAAGTGCACCTCCACAGCCTGTAAACGCATCGGTATGGTGTGGTACTTTTGAATTTATTGCACGCAGTTGCTGAGCAAAGGTAACAATACTCTTTTCAATATCAAAAAATGTTTCTTTGCTTGCTCCTTTTTGTGCCAAAAAACTCACCAGCGAAACTGGCGCGCCCGTGGCCGGCGCATTTACGTCGCAAAATGCCGTTATTTTTGTTTTGAGCAGTTGACCACTAGCACCAGGAATTTTCATCTCACGAATGTGGGCCATATTTTCTAATTTTGGAGCAATCAATTCATGCGATTCATTAAATGCTTCCAGGCCAAATGCATGAGCGAAACCCCAGCCGGCATCGGCCGTAAATGTGCCGCCGATTCCGATCCAAATTTCGCGAGGGCACAACTTTAATGCATGTTGAACCAATCGGGCCAAACCAACAGAAGTCGCATTTTGAACAACATTTTTCTGCCCTACGGCGCGAGAAATGCCAAGAATTTCTGCGGCATCTATAATAACGACTCGGCGTGTGTTCTGCCAGTATATTTGTGTGTCAATAATACGCCCTAAAAGGTCGGGAACCTCGACTCTCATTGCCTCGAGCCCCATAGCCTCAGCCAACAGAGCAGCGGTACCGTCGCCTCCGTCGGCCATGGGGCGCATGATAATTTCTATTTTAGGATTTCCGGCGCGAATGCCTTCAGCGATAAGTTCATTCACTTGCAACGCAGTAAAAGTGCTTTTAAATTTATCTAGCGCAAGCACAACTCGCATAAATCACCCCATTGCAATGCAACACCAAAATGAAGTCGAACTGCCCCTCAAAAGTATAGGTTGACATTTGTTATTACAATAGGCTGCATTGCAAATCGCCAAAGCGTTTGCTATGGCTATGCGGGTTATTTCAGCTCATCGTTTTACGTTGTGCTATGTGGGTCTTCTGTAAGGGGAATTGACGATGGACAGCAAGCAAGTTGAAGCCAAGGTTTTTAAAATTGTTGCCGAAAAACTTAACATAGAGGAAAAAAACGTTTCGGCGGCCTCCCGGTTTCAGGAAGATCTTGGCGCCGATTCTTTAGATATTGTAGAATTACTCATGGAAATCGAAGAAGATTTCGGAGTGAGTATCTCTGATGAAGAATCAGAACGTCTGAAAACAGTTGGCGATGCAATAAAATTCATTGGGTCTAAATTATAAGACAATTTTTGGGGGCACTTTAGGGTGCCTCTTTTTCTTTTGCCATGAGTTTTTTTAGGGTGAATTATGAAAATCGCCATTGCATCGGATCACGCCGCAAAAGATTTAAAAAGTTACATTTTTGATTTTTTGACTCTCACAAATCACTCGGTACTCGACTACGGCGTTGCAGCCGATGCTGCTGGGTCTGTTGATTACCCCGATTATGCAGATATTGTTGCTTCAGAAGTCTGTGCTGGCCGCGCCGATCGCGGAATATTAATTTGCGGCACAGGCATTGGCATGTGCGTTTCAGCTAATAAATTCCCAGGCGTTCGCGCTGCGCTGGTGTACGACGAATTCACCACTCGCATGAGCCGGGCACACAACGATTCTAACGTTTTATGCTTAGGCGCCAGAACCATCAATCATCAACGAGCAGTTGATTTTGTAAAAATATGGTTGGCCACTGAGTTTGAAGAAGGTCGCCACCGCGTGCGCTTAAACAAAATCGCTGCCATCGAAAAACGCCTTAAAACGGCACACGATTAACAAGGAAACAAGCTGTGAATTTTCTCTCCGAAAAACGCGCTATTTTAGAGTCGTCTGATCCTGAAATTGCGGCACTATTGGCTGCAGAAAGTCGACGATTAGCCGAAGGTCTCGAGCTTATTGCGTCTGAAAACGTAGCTAGCCCAGCTGTAATGGCGGCATTATCTAGCGTACTTTCAAACAAATATGCCGAAGGCTACCCTGGCAAACGTTATTACGGTGGTTGCGAATTCGTAGATGGTGTTGAATCTATTGCCAAACAACGATTGCTTAAAATCTACGGTGCAGACCACGCCAACGTTCAGCCTCACAGCGGTGCCCAAGCGAATCAGGCAGTTTTCTTGGCAGTTTTAAAACCTGGCGACACCATTTTAGGAATGGATTTGTCGCACGGCGGGCACCTCACGCACGGTTCTCACGTAAATTTGTCGGGCCAATATTACAATGCAGAATTTTATGGTGTTAATGAACAAACAGGGCGTATTGATTATAATATAGTGCGTGAACGTGCCAAAGCAGTTAAACCCAAATTGATTATTGCAGGTGCAAGTGCCTATGCAAGAGCAATTGATTTTGCTGCTTTTCGTTCTATTGCCGACGAAGTTGGTGCATTGCTTATGGTTGATATGGCCCACATTGCAGGCCTCGTGGCAGCTGGAAAACACACAAGCCCTGTGCCATTTGCAGACATCGTTACGAGTACAACCCACAAAACTTTACGCGGGCCACGCGGAGGTTTTATTTTGTGCAAAGAAGCACTGGCAAAAGCTATCGATAAAGCAGTTTTTCCGGGAATTCAAGGCGGCCCGCTGATGCATGTGATTGGCGCAAAAGCAGTGGCATTTGGCGAAGTTTTGCAACCTGAATTCACGACATATGCTGAAAAAATAATAAGTAATGCCCGAAGTTTAGCGGAAACATTATTGGAAAATAATTTTTCTTTGGTTTCTGGCGGAACCGACAATCACCTTATGTTAATCGATTTGCGAACTTCCGAATTATCTGGAAAAGATGCCGAAGAACGCTTAGCAAATGTTAACATCACAGTAAATAAAAATACTGTCCCCGGTGAAACTCGCAAAGCAATGGTTACGAGCGGCATTCGCATTGGCACTCCCGCCATTACCACCCGTGGCCTCAAACCGGCAGACATGAAAATTTTAGGCAAGGCCATTGCTTTAGCATTGCAACCCGATACTCTCCGATTGCCAGAAGCTTTAGAACTGGTGACCGGACTCTGTCGCAAATATCCTTTGTACGATGGTGCCATTCATGAACATGGATATGTGGGCTCAAAAGCTTGAGTTTGCGGAGTTTTTGCAATGAAATGTCGACAGTGCAGCCATGCCGAGACAAAAGTTTTGGAAAGCCGCGAAAGCAAAGAAGGCCTTTCTATCCGCAGGCGACGCGAGTGCCAAAATTGCGGATTTCGTTTTACTACTTTTGAAAAATCTGAAGAACTGCCAGTTTATGTTGTCAAAAAAGACGGCACCCGTGTGCTTTTTGACCGCGAAAAACTTTTACGGAGCATGACTCTCGCTTGCCAAAAACGAGCGATTCAAGTCAAAGATTTGCAAGATATATGCGAATGGGTGGAACGTCGCGCTGCAGGCACTGACGAACGCGAAATTTCAACCTCGGGAGTGGGCGAACTCGTTCTCGACGCTTTACGCTTGCTAGACCCTGTTGCTTATGTGCGATTCGCTTCGGTTTACCGTGCTTTCTCCGACACTGACGATTTTGTACAAGAGCTGCAAAGGCTCGCATCAAATGCACAAGGCACTCCAAGCTCTCCCCAAACCAACGCAAATTCCCCTGCAAATTAACAAGTCCGTTGGCTCATTTTCAAATCTCATGTTAGCCCATTCAGACCTTCCTTTGAGGCAAGGTCGATACCTATTTTATTCGCACTTTGGGAGGTCTGAGCATTGGAAAAAACACTCACCCCCTACCCAACAAATTCACTCATCCAAACAGGCAATTACGCCGTTAGAAAACGCATTTTATTGCCACGCTGGTGGCTAGAATCGCTCCTCATGCGTCATGGTGCCACTGCCCAAAATCAACAACGCATTAAAAATTCTGCTTTTTATATTTTAGGTCCTGGTTTTCAGACAAAATTGTTTTTTTTGCTCAGTAGTATTTGGAATTCTTTGGTTTTAAAATCGCTGCAAGAGCCTGAAAAAAACTTTTCGGTGCGTATTCCAATCGGGCATTTTTTGCGAGGAACTCCTTCAGAATGCTCCATTTCAGCTGACCATCTTGAAGAATATTGGGTTTCAACTTTTAATATTCAATTACCGTCATCAGCTGGCGCAAACCAATCTGCTCGTAAAAAATCTTCTGGCACCGTGAGCCTCGTGCAGTATGCTCGGGTAGAACGCAAAAACGACCCCGAACTCGTACTCGATCTCCTTTTGCCCCTTGCAGATCTTGTTGCTGGCAGATTTGAACACGCTGTGCCCCCTTCGCTGCGCTCGAACGACAATTTAATCAATGCTCTTAATGCGCATCAGTCACATCTTTGTGGAGTAAATCCTGACATAATTCGAGTTTTCGCCCGAGGCACCACGTTTAAAAAAATATGTCATTACATTCAAATTGAATTGGCTCGCTCTTATTCTACAATACAATGTGCCGACGAAGGCTGGTATGGAAGCCAAGTAGAAACTCAACAACTCATATCTTTGCACAAAGAAAATTTAGCCCACACAGCATCGCTTTACGACCACGGAGTCTTAGGTTGGAACCTTAACGCCCCGCAAATTCGACTCAGCCAAGTGCGAAAAAATTCTGGCGCGCGCAGCGGTGGCGTTTGGCAATGTTGGAGAGTTTCTGACTCATTGATGCAATCTACCGATTTAGAAGCTTCATTATCGCGTCAATTAGGTGCTTTAAGACCTTCTACGTCGCGCAGCGTCCCTCTCCGATTGGCACGACCTACTCAAGTCGAAATCGAACCTAAAATCGAACCTAAAATCGAACCAGCTCAAGATATTCCGAAAATTAAAACTCAAACTTCTTTTAAACCACCAGACGAAAACCCGTTTTCGATTCTAGACGATCAATTCCGCAAGCAGGTGTCATTGTTTTTGAAATCCCTCACACCGGTTCAAAAACAAGCTCTCGAACGCGAACGGCGAAACATGTCAGAAGATGAATTTAGGAGCTACTTAGCTCCAGTATTAAAAATGATTTTTGCAAAATAATATTTATTTAGAGTCGTAGCGTTTGATGAGCTCGCGCAATCGAGTTTCGGCAGTAGGAAAAGATTCCTGCTCTAGCGCATTCATTTCTTCGCCCGTGAATTTACCTAGAACCCAAGAATGGGTTGCAGATTTGTGTGCAGGCTTGCCAATGCCAATTTTAAGCCGATGGAATTCGTCTGATGGCAGTTTTGCCAGCATGTCGCGCACACCGTTGTGCCCGCCGTGCCCGCCGCCGGTTCTCATGCGCACTGCGCCTGGAGCCTGATCGAGGTCATCGAATACGGCCACAATTTGCTGAGGTTGAATTTTAAAAAAGGCGGCAGCTTCTTGCACGGGTCCGCCACTCAAATTCATAAAAGTTTGAGGCTTTAAGAAAAAAATTTCGTGACCATGCCATCGGCCCCGAGCACTGAGGCTCTGAAACCGAGGCAAATGAATGCTCACGCCAGCTTCTCGCGCAATTCTATTTAAAAATAAAAAGCCCACGTTATGACGTGTGCTTTCGTATTGTGAACCAGGATTTCCCAGTCCGACTATGAGAAACATACAGTGACCTTTAGAATAGGATCAGTTCTCAGAGACGAACGAGTGATGCCAAAGCCAAGTTCTTGGGAGAACAAGGTTTAACGCCTTCTGGAATTTTAAGGTCAGAAAGGTGAGCAGATTCGTCAACTTTCAAATAACTTACATCCAAAGAAAGCAATGGAGGAACCTTGCCCGCTGGTGCAGTTATTTCGATAGAACGAAGAAGAGTCTTAAAAGAACCTTCTTTTTCTTGCTCGCGAGTCAAACCAACATACTCAAGCGGCACGCGAATTTTCACGAGCTCGTTTGCTTCAACTTCTTGGAAGTCGATGTGTATGGGAAGGTCAGTCATGGGATCGACTTGAACTTCGCGCATAAAAACTGTTTTTTGAGCGCCAGCGATTTCAAGCAATACCAAGCTTGCACGAGTGTGTCCCTTTGGAAGAGCCTTGATTGCAAAGGACACAGCCTGTGTGCCTTTACGTCCATAAATAACGCCTGGTACAACGCCAGATTTGCGCAATTTTCGGATTCCACCTTTAGTGGTAACTGTACGAGGCTCTGCAATGATAACGGTCTTTTGTGCTGACATATCCTACTCTTCTCTCCATGGCCTATCGCGTTTGCGTCCAGTACGCGGGTGACCATTGTGCATGAGGGTCCCACCGGAACTTGGTGACTCGCTTCGATACATCAATCTGCCAGAGCATGCAAGTCTTCATGCAAAGAGTTGCAATTCTACACTCTAGAGCAGTACATTTTAGATGATTTGGTTTTGTTCATTGACATTCTCATCCACTTCGCTAGGTTGCAGCTTGATGATTTTTTTTCTGCGGCAGGAATATTCTTTTAAGGAGAGCCTCAAATGCGTCTTTCAATTCAATCGTTAGTTGTCAGTTCTTTTGCTTTAGTTGCAGTTTCTGCTTGTACAAAACCAGCAGCGCCAGCACCTGAACTTACCAGTAATTCAGCTTCAAACACCCCCGCTCCTGCTGTTAATGCAGCTCCCGCTCCCGTTGCAAATACGGCTCCTGCAGCTGCTGCACCTAGCGCAGACATGAACCTCGTTACCGAAACTGTTTATTTTGAATTCGACAGCTCTAAATTAACTTCAACTGCCCAAGATTCTTTGCGCAAACTTGCTGGTCTCGTTAAGTCTAACGCAGGCGTGAAAATTCAAGTTGAAGGCCACTGCGACGAACGCGGCTCTAACGAATATAACTTAGCATTAGGAGAACGCCGTGCACGTTCTATTCAAGAATTCATGATTTCCGAAGGCCTCACAGCTGCCGACCTTTCAACAATCAGCTATGGCGAAGAACGCCCCGCTGCAAACGGTTCAAGTGAATCCGTTTGGGCTAAAAACCGCCGCGGCGAATTCAAGCGCATGTAATAAACATGCAAGCGTAAATTCAAGCTTGCCTGCATATAAAAAATCCCCACACTCCTTTTCTGAAGTGTGGGGATTTTTTTATTGATTTTATATTTATGTAGAATGTTCGCCCAACTGACTCTCTTTTTTCGCTTTACTCTTCTTACTATGCCCTTTCGATTTTTTATGCGAAGAGTGGGCAGCGTGCTTTTTCTTGGATTTTGAGCTTTTCTTTACGGAGTTTTTCGATTTATTTTTTTTAAGCGAAACAGATGTTACCTTAGATTTATTGGCACTCACTTTTTTAGACTTTTTTTCTGGCTTTGCCACAAGCGATGTTTTGTGCGCCGATTTGCCGCTTTTGTGCGATTTTACCTTCTTATCTGCGTGAGCAACCTTCTCAGCGCTATCGACCTTTGGCTTGGGCTCTGAAACCAATGCACCAGGGTCTGGCAAAGGTGGTGTGTCCGTAGGTAGTCCGCCGGCGGTTGAACCCGCACGCGCATCTTCTGCCGCAGTACCAGACTCAATTCCAGCATCTTCAAACAAAGGCGCTCCTTTTGCTTCAGGAATTGCGTCTTGTTTAGACATGGCCGCCGGCGATTCAATATCTTTCATTTTTTCTGCTTCAGAGAGTGGCTTAGCCTCGGTGGGCGCGGCCTGTTCTGCCGAAACTTCCTGCGGAAATGCTTTAAATACAGGTAAAATAAGAGCAAATATTAAAGCTGTAGAACTCAAAAAATGTCTCATTTGAAATGTATTCTCCTGAAATTTCTTCTCACTGCACTATCATCGGAGGTTTTGAAAAAAATATCGGCCACGAAACAATGAAAAAAATGCACACAGGAGTCAAATTCACCCAACAAAAAAAGACGAGCGCATCAGCGCACCCGTCTTTCAAACAATTAATTACTTATTTATTCACTCGAAGAATGGTTTTACGGCATCAAATCCAGATATACCCACACGCAATCGGTAATCGTACCGAATTACGTTTTGCGAATCTTGGGTGTCGCCACTTTTTGATGAAACAAATGCAACCGCTGGAGCCACAAATCCACCATTTAAAGTCAATGTATTACAAGAACGCCAGCTCAATGCATTTGCGGCGTAAATAAATGCTTCAACTTTATTGACTTCCATCGACTCAACATCGCTTGAATTGTTACATTTGCCAGGAAATTTCTTGGCCGCATCAACACCAAGTTGCTTGTATTGAGTCTTCGAAAGCCAAGTCCAGGGGCCATCGTCGAGTTTTGAATTTTGATCTTTCGCTTGAAGGTCTTTTTCTATGGTTTCGCTCAATCTATTTTCTGGCCATCCCACAACCACATTACTCATACTATAAAGATAAAGAGCATCTTTTTTGGCTGCCAAATCTGCTTTTGCTTGCACAATGGCTGCAACGGGGTCGAGAGGATAAGGAAACACACTTTTTTGTGCCGTCAAATCATCAACAATAAATATGCGGCGTGCATAAATGGTACCAATACCTTTATAAACGCCTTTTATAACAACGTCTCCCGTAAAATAAACCTCTCCATTAAGCTCAATGGGTGCTGCTTGAGTCCCCACCAGCTGCGCGTTTCCTTCAATTATTTTATTAAATGTTCCACTTGCCGCAGTGACACTACCCTTGGCTCCTGCAGAAATTTGAGCCGCAGTAATAGTAGGAAACGTTGGAACTCCTTGAGTATCCAAAGATTTAGGAAAAACTGGGAGTTCCTCGTTACGGTAATTTTCAACGGTCTTATTTGCGGTTTTGCCAATTAAATCTGGAATTTTATTCGTCGCATAAAGCGTTCCTAAAATCTTAAGCCCTTTGCCCGTATCGCCACGAATGCCTTGCGTTGGGAAATTAATACCACCAACATCGCCTTCAATGCGCAAGTGGCAATAAAAACATTGAACAGAACGAGTTAAAATTGCCATATTCAGAAGTTTTGGAGGTGGTGGCAAAGGAAAATCAACCTGTTCTCCCACGGCCGCACCGCCAGATTTTTTACCAATTTCTTCGCCAGTGCTATTAGCGCCTTGTTTTTTGTTTGCTTGTTCTTCACTCGCTTTTGAGCCGGGCTTTACCGTTGACGGCGAACTACCCGAAACCGTTGTTTTAGAAAACTTTACCTTATCCGAACCGCAAGTAACCAAAAACAAATTGAGGCTTAAAATCAACAACAAACACTTCAATAAAGAAGTGTTAAAAGTGGTTTGCATCGTAATTTCCCCCAAGACGTTCGAAAGGCCACAAGCACGATCTTTGGCTTATTGTTCACATCGGTTAGAATTGACGAAGAAATAAGGATTGATATAAATAAACATAATATCAACCAGTTAAAAATTTAGTATCGCGTTATTGACATCAAAAATTACGAAGTCACATAGATTTGAAAAGGAGGGTCCCGTTGGTTCCACCAAATCCAAAAGAGTTTGAAAGTGCAATTTTGACTTTGCGCTTCACTGCCTCGTGAGGTGTGTAGTTGAGATCACATTGTGGGTCTGGCGTGTCTAAGTTGATAGTCGGTGGAATGATTCCTGATTGAATAGATTTTACCGTGAAAACCGCTTCTACACCGCCCGCAGCGCCTAATAAATGCCCAGTCATGCTCTTGGTGGAGCTGATATTCATTTTATAAGCATGGTCAGCAAACAAGCTCTTTATTGCAGCAGTTTCAAGCGAATCGTTTGCTTCTGTCGAAGTGCCATGAGCATTAATATAGTCGACTTCGTTGGCATTTATTCCTGCAGTTGTCAGCGCCTGACGCATGCATCGCGCAGCACCTTCACCACCTGGCGAAGGAGTAGTCATGTGAAACGCATCGGAACTCATTCCATAGCCGCCCAATTCGCAATAAATACGTGCGCCACGTGCTTTTGCAGACTCGTAATCTTCGAGAATTAAAACACCTGAACCTTCGCCCATGACAAAACCATTGCGATTGAGATCGAACGGTCGACTGCCTTTTTCGGGAGAATCATTGTGCCCATTTGCCATGGCCTTCATTTTGCCAAAACCCGCGTACGCCAAGGGGCTGATAGAAGCTTCGGCTCCGCCCGCAATAGCAATTTTAGCGCGACCGGTTTGAATCAACATCAGTGCTTCGCCAATGGCGTGGGTGCCGCTTGTGCAAGCAGTTGTGGTGCACAAATTGGGCCCTTTTGCACCGGTTTCAATAGACACAATACCTGCGGCCATATTAGGGATAAATCCAGGTATTGTAAAAGGAGAAACCCAACGGCTCCCTTTTTTATTTAAAATAATAATTTGTTCTTCTAAGTAACCCAATCCACCGACGCCAACCCCAATGACTACGGCGGTTTCTTCAGCGTATTTTCCCAAATCCGCCAAACCTGCATCTTGCAATGCTTGTTTAGAAGCAGCACATGCCAGCTGCACAAACCGTTGCGAACGGCGCGCTTCTTTGTCGCTCATCCACAAATAAGGGTCGAAATTTTTAACTTCTCCGCCAATTTGAATGGGCTCTTGGCTCAAATCAAATTGTGTGATGCGTGCAATACCACTGCGCCCGTTAGTGGCGTTGGTCCAATTTTCTTCAACATTTAAACCAATGGGGCTGACTATTCCTAGGCCTGTGACAACAACTCGCTTCATGTACACCTCTAAATTCGCCTCGAGAAAGATCGTCTTTTCGAATCGTTGCGGGATAATACGTTCGGGTATAAAAGCGCGCAAGCTGGGACATTGTTAAAAAGAGGTCATGCACAAAATGCCGTATCTTAAGCTTCAATCTATCTTTAAAAATACACATGCAGTTTTATGGGACTTTGACGGTTGTTTTGCAAATACGGAACAGCTTCATTTTCAAGCATATCGTATTGCTTTTGCTGAGTTTGGTTACGATCTTGTGGAAGACGGATATTATTATAATTTTACGCATCTTGGCGAAGGTGCTGCAAAAGAAATTGAAAAGCACAATTTAAAAATCAATTTAGATGCAGTTATGGTAGCAAAAAAGAAAGCTTATGATAATATTTTAAATCAAAAAAACGCTCGCCTTTTTGAACAAACACCGGCAATACTTCAATGTTTTAAAAACATGAATTGCAAACAAGCCATAGCCAGCAACAGTCCAGCTTCAGAAATTAATTTAATTTTATCGTACAATACTCTGCCTGTTACTTTAGACACTGTAATTGGAAAAATGGGTGATTTGCGAAAAAAACCTGCGCCCGATATATTTAAGCATGCAATGGCAACCTTAAATGTTGACGCAAAAAATACGCTTGTGCTTGAAGATTCGCAACGTGGGCTTGAAGCAGCCATGCATGCCGGTTGTTCTGCCATATGGATAAGAACTCCTCAAAATGCCGAACTTAAAACAGAAATACCTCACATAATTTCGCTGTCTCATGCCGAACTTCTGCAAGAATTAAAAAAATTTAACGATTCAAAAAGTTGAATAACGGAGTCAATTGTGTGGATGGACAACTGGATATTAAATACTCCTTTCCAACTTTGGCCCGAAAATAGAAAAGATTTAAATTCAATAGATTCCGCTCCATTAACAAAAAGTCATAAAATATTATTCCGATTTTTTGAGCCCCAAAATAACGTAGCAGTATTGGCAAACTCAAACGATGCAGCAACTGAACTCAACCTCGACCAAATTGAAGCCCGCAAAATCCCTGTATTGCGCAGGAAAGGCGGAGGAGGAACAGTCATTCTTAGCCCTGGATGCCTAGTGCTTTCGTTTGCTTTTTATGCAAAGGAAATTTTTAATAATGCAGTCTATTTTGAGATAATAAACAAATTATGGATAGAATCACTTAAAAGCGCAGGTTTAAAAAATGTCGCTCAACGAGGGCACAGCGATATTGCTGTTACCTTAGAATCCGGTGTTACTTTAAAAATTGCAGGCACATCGCTTTTTAGGCGCAAACATTTGGTTGTGTACCAAGGAAGCCTTTTGGTAAACCCACAATTTTCTCTCATTGCAGATTTACTACCTCACCCCTCGCGAGAACCAGACTACCGCAAAGCCCGAAAACATCTCGATTTTATCACCTCTACGGCCCAGCAGGGTTTGCCGCTGTCAGCTTCTGAACTGGCGTCCCATTGTCATCAATATTTTAGCTATCATGCTCATGATGCCCTTCGAGCACACTTTGTTGAAGCAGACAAATTACCCATTGGTTTTATTTTAGATTGAGGCATAAAAAATATGCAAAAAATAATTTCTAAATTTATATCGAACAAATCGCAATTGAGTTTGGTTTATATTTTATTTTTAATTTTTAATACAAATACATTATTAGCACAAACCACAAAAAATTCACCCGAGAAAAACAAAAAAGATTGCGAAAATGGTAAAGCCAAAGCCTGCTATGTCTGGGGAAACAACGAATTTTTAGTGGGCGACGCTAAAAGCGGTTTTAAAGCTTTCGAAAAAGGTTGCACTTTAGGTAAGGCTGAATGCTGCGAGGCCATTGGAGTTTTGAGCCAAGCTGCAGGCAATACGCAAGACGCAAAAAATGCATTTAAAAAAGGTTGTGCAAGTGGCGACGGACTCAATTGCTCTGCACTCGCTACTGTTTATGAGCAAGAAGGAGAAAAAGAAAGGGCGCAAAAAGAATTTAACACAGCTGCCAGGGCCTTCAGAAACCAGTGTGAAAAAGAAAAACAAGAAGACTCCTGCCAACAACTTGATTTAAACAAACACACAGCCGATGCTTTTCCCGAAAATAAAAAAGCAGCAGAAATTGCCTCTAAAACGAGCGCTTCCGATGGACTTAAATTAGAAGACGTTAAAAAACTGTCTGCCGAATACCTTACGGGCCTGAGAACAGCCTGCTCCAACGGCGATGGGCAAAGTTGCCGCCGATTCGGAGTGATATTGTTGGTACAAAAGAAATTAAACGAAGCAAAAGTTCTGTTTGAAATTTCTTGCAAACTTGAAGATGGCGGAGGCTGCGTTAAACTTGCGGTATTAGCCGAAGAAACTGGAATGAAATCTTCTGCAAAATCTTATTATTTGAGAGCGCGCACTTTTTATTTAAAGGCATCGTGTAAAGATGGTGCTCAAGAAGCCTGCAGCAAATTGGCGAATATCAAACCTACTGGTGAACTAGCTCCCGAAAATCCAATTTCCGCTGGCAGACCAAGCAAATTTAAAAATCAAAAATAAATTAGTACTTTCGCTTTAAATTCAACTTAAAATAATTTAATTGCAGGCAACTGCTAATTGTTTAGCATCAATATTTAAGTGCAATACAGCCCTTATGGTTGAACTGTCGAGCGCAGACATTTTTAAATGATACTTTTCTATAAGCATATTCAATATTTCTTGAGTGTTATTTTGCCCAAGTTTTGCAATTACAATGTTTGTTTCTGGTTGTAAAATATGCGCTGTGGGAATTATTCTTTTTAAAAATTCAGCAACTTTTTTTGCGTTATCATGATCTTTACTTAACAACTGCAGATTATTTTCAAGAGCGTAAAGTGCGGCAGCAGCTAAAAACCCACATTGCCGCATGGTACCTCCAAACATTTTTCGGATTCTTTTAGCCTTCTGAGAGTCATTTTTGGACCCAATAAAACAACTCCCCACTGGTGCTCCAAGACCCTTCGAAAAACACACGCTCAGAGTTGTGGCACAAGCGCCGTAGGCACGGAGAGACACACCAGAGGCAATATGCGCATTCCAAATTCTTGCGCCATCAATATGGAGCGGCAAAGAATGACGATCACATTCTTCTTTTAAAAGTTGCAACTCAGGTAGCGGATACACGCGTCCGCCGGATCTTAAATGAGTATTTTCAACAGATACCAAAGTTGTTTGAGGGGCATGAATGGCTGCAAAAGGAACAAAACATTCTGTCATTTTTTGCGCATCAATTTGAAAATTTTCAACCAATGCTGGCGAGCAATGCTGAACCCCATTGACTCCTGCCAATGCCCCGCTTTCGTATTGAATAATATGATTATCTGGTGGAATAATTACTGCTTCGCCAGCTCTGCAATGCAGCCTAATTGCCACTTGATTGCTCATGGTTCCGCTAGGCATAAATACGGCCGCCTCGTGACCAAACATTTGAGCCACAGCGTCTTCTAATTGCAGCACAGTAGGGTCTTCATCATAAAAGCAATCGCCCACTTGAGCTTTAAACATATATTCGCGCATGGCAGGCTTGGGTTGAGTCAAGGTATCAGATCGCAAATCAAACATATTGAGTCGCCTTTGTCTATTTACGCAAAATATTTTAGCAACATACAAAAATATTAAATCAGAAAATTACAAAGTTACAAAATTAGTGCTCGCTTTTTTAGATATTAATTTCAATTATTTTTAAATTCTTGAACAATAAAATTTGAAAGTGCGGCCATTGACAAAGCGTTCATTTGGATAATGCTTAAAACAAAACCAGCAGGCACAATGCCATGAGTTTCGGTAGCTGATACTTCTCTAACTATTTTTGATAAGAAATCGACGTAGGGGCTTTTTGAATTTTTTTGGCCGTTTTCAACCAAATAAAGCCTTGCCTCAAGAATAGTACTGCCTTTTATGAAAGGATATCGCTCGATATTTGCAGTTGTAGCATATAAGGAACTAGAACTCATTTCGTAGGTATTAAAGACAAATCCGTGATCCGAACCCAACGTACGCAGCTCTAGGCAGCAATTAGCAATACGCGTCACCATTGCCATATCGTCGCCACGCAAGGCACTGTGAACAGTGTGGTGAACCAACGCTTCAACCTGCGAAGGCTCCCAATGCAAATTGAGTTTATCGAGGGCAACAATGCGGGTTTGGGGGCTCATGTTTTCTCCTGGTCTCGTTTTTGTGCAATTATAGCCGCGCAGTAAAAGGAGGGCTTTAAAAGTGCATCTCGAAAGCACAGACAAACACTCTATGTGCCGTGAGTCAATAGTTATTGCGCTGAAATTAAAGTAAATGTCCCTTGCTTTCTCAATTGCCATTGAAAGGAAACTTTGTGCAAATAGTACGTCGCATTGCTACTACGTTTATTCGTAAAAAGAATTCTAAATTGCCTTCGTTTACAGCATTGGTTTCTGTGCTCGGAATTTCGTTTGGAGTTGCAGCTTTTTTGGTTGTTGTCACAGTATTTAACAGTTTCGAAGCCGAACTTAAAAGTATTTTATTTGCTGCAAACCCTAATTTAGTGCTGTATAAATTTCCTGGCGGAATTCCGAATGCCCGCGAGGCAATAAAAAGCATAGCCTCAGAAATTGATGTGCCATTCGAACGCATGAGTTTATTCGAATACAATGACAGCATACTTTCTAATGAAAACCGCACTGCAACAGCAATATTACGGGCAATTGAAGGCGAAAAATCGGCAAATGCAGAAGAACTTTATAAATCAATCGAACCTAAAGGCGCCTTAAGATACTTGAACAATGAAGAATCGGTGCTCAATAAAACCCCTACAGGCATAGCTCCCATTATTGTAGGCCGGGGCCTCGCTCTAAAATTAGGTGCTAAAATTGGCGACGAATTGAGCCTGACTTCTGCTTCATTTGGGTCTCAAAGTGGAAACAGATATCAAAAACTCAAAATAGTCGGCTTGTTATCTGTTGGTCTTGCTCAGTACGACGAACGATTGGCATTGCTGGGTTTTGAAGATGGAGTGAAGCTTTTTGGCGCACCCGGTACAGCAAAGGGAATTGAAATTAGATTTAAAGATCCTTCTGCAGCGCTAGAAGTTTCTCAAAAATTACAAAAAACAACGCCCTATACCGTGCGCGCCTGGCAAGAAATAGACAAAGGACTTTTTGAACAAATCGAGCGAGATGGTGGAGCCATAAAGCTTATTGTGCTCATTATTACATTAGTTGCGGGATTCAATATTGTTGTTACCTTAAGCTTATCTGTTGTCGATAGAGCAAAACAAATTGCCGTTTTACGAAGTTTAGGTGCCACACGCCAATTAATAGTCAAAATATTCATTCAATTAGGTCTCATATTAGGCGCCGTTGGAGCATTTTTGGGTCTTATTTTGGGCTTGGGAATTTTAAAAATCTTTTCAAACATTGACTTGGGCGAACTGAAAGCCTTTTATTGGCTCGACAAAGTTCCCGTTCACTACGATGCCATATTGATGCTCATGGCTTTTGGTGTGGCAGTGTTGCTTTCTTTTGTAAGTGCGTTGTATCCAGCTTGGAAGGCCACTCGCGTTTCGCCACTTTTTGGCCTCAAAAAATAACAATAAAGTGTCTCAGATTTTGTGAAAGGTAAAAAAATGACTCCACTTTCCGGACTCGCAACAGCCGAAAACACCGCACCAGAGGCACTTAAAGGTGCATTTTTGGCACGGCGCAAGGCGCTTTGGCCCAACGGACCATGGGTTTCTGAAGCCGGATTCGGCTCCTACCGCATCGGATTTCATCCCTCTTTAGGCGCTCCTGAAAGCGGTATGGCATTAGAATATGCGCTGCGCGATGGAGTTAATTTAGTTGACACGAGCACCAATTACGGCGACGGTCAAAGTGAATTACTCATAGGTCGCGCCATTGCAAAATTAGTAGCAGAAGGTGTTTTAAAACGAGAAAATCTCGTGCTAATATCAAAAGTCGGATACGTCCAAGGCCAAAACCACGACCTCGCCATGTCAAGAATTAAAGAAAACAAACCATTCCCAGATATGGTCATGTTTGGCGAAAATATTTGGCATTGTATTCATCCTGAATTTATTCGCGACCAAGTTCAACGGTCCTGTGCGCGACTCGGAGTGAAAAGCCTAGATGTTTTTTTACTGCACAATCCAGAATACTCCCTTAAGCACTTCGAAAATTGCGATATGCCTGTGCAAGAGGCGCGAAATTTTTTTTATTCACGCATTAAACAAAGCTTTGAATGCCTCGAAGAACTGGTTAAAGAAGGCACAATTGGCGCTTACGGCGTGAGTTCAAACACTTTTGGTCAGCCAGAAGAAGACCCTTCTAGTGTTTCTGCCGAAAAATTATGGGATATTGCCTGCAAAATATCAGCAAAACACAATTTTAAAGTCATACAGTTTCCGTTAAATTGGATCGAAGTAGGCCCTGCATTTATGCCTATGGGTGCTGATGGATCTAAAACGACTTTGCAATTTGCCTTAGAACATTCCTTAGGAACAGTGGTCAACCGACCGTTTAATGCCATGTACGAAAATGGACTCATTCGCCTCACGCGCCCCGTTGTGCACGAGGGCCAAGAGATGAACGAAAAAACAAAAAAAGGCCTCGAAAATTGGACTCAGCTAGCCAATGACGTAGAAAAATTAGGACGTGAACATTTAAATCATACCGTTGGATACGACGATGCGCCATTATCGCAATTGGTACTGGCACTGCTCAGTAGCTTGCCAGGAATTACTAGCGTGCTCTGCGGCATGCGCCGGAAAACATACGTACAAGATGCCCATGTAGCCTTAACCAGACCACGCATATTAAGGGGATTGGAAACATTTTCTCGCATTTATGAAGACCTAGAATTTCACAACTAAATTTGTTAGTCTGTTTACTTATTTCACCAATTTGTAAAGAGGCTTCGATGAACATTACCGAACAGTTTTTAAAAATTGCATTATTTGGTGCCGAATGGGTTATGTATTTACTCATTGCATGCAGCGTCTTAAGTCTTTCAATTATCATTGAACGCATTGTTTATTTTTCAAAAATGCGCGGCGATTTTGGCGATTTCATAAAAGAACTCACCTTGAGACTCAATTCCAACGAAGCACCAGAGCAAACCGCAGCATGGTGTGCTGGGCAAAAAATGCTCGAGTCTTCGGTTGCAGCAGTGGGTTTAGATCGTGCAAAAGATAGTTTGCGATCTGTAGAAGAATCTATGAACGCAACCATGATTTCGGCACGCGTTAAAATGGATCGCGGCCTCACAGTACTGGCGACTTTAGGTAACAACACTCCGTTTATTGGCCTTTTTGGGACAATCATTGGAATTATTCAAGCGTTTCATGCCTTAGCCACAAACAAGGGTTCTGGGCCCGAAGTTGTTATGGCATCTATTTCTGAAGCACTTGTAGCCACAGCAGTGGGACTCATGGTCGCTATTCCAGCAGTTGTAGCCTACAACTTTTTAGGTCGCAGCATTAAAAAACGCATGGCAAATAGCGAAGCCACAGCACATATAATTATCACGCATTTTGGCCGCAGCCCTGAATCGTCAAAGTAACAAAAAAAACTCAGGAGTTATTTAAATGGCTGGAATAAAACGCGGTGGTGACGACGATGTCATTGGCGAAATTAACGTAACACCCTTTGTAGATGTCGTATTGGTACTATTAGTAATTTTTATGGTAACGGCGGGTTTTATTGTAAATAAGGGAGTTAAAATTGAACTCCCCCAAGCAGCAACTGCAGAACAATTAAATTTGCAACGCACCCTAAATATTCTTGTGGGCCCCGATGGCTCAATATTACTTGATGGCAAGCCAGTAACCAGTGCAGAACTTCAGAGCCAAGGTGCGGAATCTAAGAAAAAAGGCGAAAAAGTTGTTGCCATGATTAGCGCCGATAAAGGCGTTATATATAGCTCTGTTGTGGGAGTGATGGACGCACTGCGCAGCGTGGGAATCTCCGATTTCGCTCTTCAGCTTGAACCCCTCCCTCAAAAAACCAACCCTGCCCCGATTCCATAAAATATTGTTTGACAACTCTCCGCTTCGGTTTAGCTTCTCGAAGACGCCATTTGTGGCCGGAGGATTTTATGAGCACAGACGACGCACAAAAACTGAAGGCGACTCTTTCAAAAAACCAAGAGCCGCAACAAAAACTCAGTCCAGAAGCCTGCCAAGGGCTCTGGAAACGGCCCATTAGAGGCTCAAGTGGTGGCAATCAAAAAATTCACCAGCAAGCTCAAGCACTCGAAATGGAAATGTTGGTCTACGATGCAAAAAACTTAATTCCGCTCGGATTACCCGGTTCCTGCATGACCTCTGGCCAGTTAATAGAAAAATTAGTGCAGGAAAACCCCGAATTCAAGCTCAAAATTGACGAACCCACTGGCGTTGTCATTGGTGCCACAGCACAAAACGGAACAAATTACAGTATCGAACCAGGCGGCCAAGTAGAATACGCTTCTGCTCCGCACATTAAAACTGAAAATTTAATTCAAGACGTACAAAACGGCTTAGCAAGGCTTACGAGAGCTGCGCAAGGCAAGGTTTTATTCGCAAGTCACGGCACAAATCCGCTAGGGCTAGTGGACATGCCTTTGCTAGTTCCCAAGAGCCGTTACCTTATGCTTTCGCGTTACTTTGGCTCGCAACCTGGCGGACGTGGCTTACACATGAGTCGCCACACTTGCACAGTTCAACCAAATCTCGATGTTTTTGGCGACGAAGCGTGGGCCGAAGCTGTTGGACTCACTTTTTTAATCACACCATTTGTGCGCCATATATTTTCAAACTCTCGTTATTTTCAAGGTAAAAATGCCCAATACCAATCGGAACGGCAAGCTATTTGGGAAAAAACAGATTCAAACAGAAGCGGAATCCCCTTGGGCGTGCCATTTGCCGCTGATATTCCGTGTGCATATTTAAAATGGGCGATGCAAGCTGGAGTCATGTTTATTTCTCAACTTTCCGTTGAAGAACAACCTTTGTTTGGAGAATTAAAATTCGAACAATGGCTCAATGAAGGCTACAAAGGAACAAAACCAAGCTTGCAAGATTGGGAAACTCATTTAGGAACTCTGTTTCCAGATCTCCGATTGCGCGGATTTTTAGAAATTAGAATGGTAGATGCTCAACCTTTTGAGCACACTTTAGCGCCCATTTCTTTTTGGGTTGGCTTATTGCAATCGGCTACTGCTCGCAAACGATTGCGCGAATTTATGGTCGGGGTCACTCGCACTTATTTTAATTGCATGGGCCAAAATATTTCCCGTGAGCAAGTTCCATCCGCTTGGGAATTGCTCTTAGCTGAAGACGCACAACATCAGCTTTTCAGAGATCATTACATTCACAATCAACTCATAAATATTGCGATTGAAGGCCTGAGCGAGAAAAAAGACGAACTTGGAATCAATGCTCTAATGGCTTACAAAAACTTTTTAAGTCAAAAAGAAACTTATTGGCAAGCAAACTCTCCCCGAGATTTTATTGCCAAAATTGGCACCAAAAATCCAGAGCAAATGTTTGTGCAGAATATCTACAATCAAAATGTCAACGAATTTGGCAGCAATCAGCGCTAAAATAGTTCACCGGCCCACATTTTAGATACAAAACTTTGAATTCCTAAAATCCGAATTCCGTCTTCTGTGAGCCTATCTTGGTCTGCAATGCACACACAAATTTTGTGCTTGGTTTCAGGATATTCTTTTACAAAACTTCGCAGTCCTTTTAAGTGGTGCGAAGTAGCAATTTCTGCTCCTTTTACCTCTATAGCAGCAAGACATTCACCTACAATAAAATCGACTTCAACCCCCGATTTTGTGCGCCAGTGAAACACTTCCTCAAATCGTTTCTGGTAACTCAAGTATGCACTCAACTCATGATAAACCCAATTTTCAAAAGCTTTTCCAAACAATGCGCCACCAAATTCTAGATCTTTCCGTTTAGCTAAGAAATTTACAATCCCGACATTTTTAAAGTAAAACTTCTCCATTAAAGTAGTTGTACGCTGGGGGTGCAAAGTCAATGCACTTAAGTTAAGCTGAAATTTACCTCGGGTAATGCAGCCGAGCCAGCAAAAAAGGGGTTCAAAACTAGAGTTGAATATTTCTTGGGGCAAATATTGTTATTTTCGCAAACAATTGCTGGAAAATAGGAACAAGAAAGCACACGCGCACTGAACAGATGCACGCGGCAAGAATCGTGTCGAAATTAGTGGCTAGATTTAGCTTCGGGGA
>JAYTOT010000051.1:0-39916 GCA_043747645.1 Pseudomonadota bacterium
ATTGTTTCTTTATTAGTTGTGTGGAGTTTTTTAGTCTATCGGTTTAGAGATTTGTATTACAATTTTCATCTGCTCAATTTAAATTCAACGCGTCTGGGAATCAAAAATACAATAGTTAAATCTGTTCAGGCATTGGGTTTAGAGGGTATGAATAGAGCAGTTCCGGTGCTCATTGAACTTGCTCAATCGCGTGGTCAGTCTCTGGATGTGCGACGCAATGCGGTTCTATCTTTAGCTCGTATTAGATCTGAAGCAGCCCTTCGATTTTTAACCCAGTCGCTTCGCGCTCGCAACGAAGCGTTGCAAATGGCGGCTATTGAAGGTTTTAACAGTGTTATATCAAAAAACTCGGCAAAAATTTTAATTCAATTTCTGCAAGGTCAAAATGTGGTGTCTGGGCGCATTCGGCATGCGGCGGTGCTAGCACTTAATGAAATAGATGAAATGGCACTCCGAGAGCATTGTTTGTGGGCTATTCAGTCTAAGGATCACCGCATGGTTGCGAATGGATTGGAGTCTATTTCTCATTTTATGAGTGAGGCTTTGGTACCATTTGTAATTCCTTGTTTGAGTCATGCGTCGGCGCGTGTGCGAGCAAATGCAATTTTGGCATTGCAACCAGGTGGATTTGCCAGGGCGCAGTGTTCTGAAGCATTAAATGAACTCCGCAAAGCGTCTCATGCCGATGGTTTGCGTAGTTTTTATTATTTGGTTGGTAAACTCGGGCTTGTAGAATTTATTCCAATTTTAAAATCTGATCAATCAACAGACGCAGCGACAAGACTTTTGATTAGAACATCGTTGGTGCAGTTAGACGATGCTGAAGCAACTTTGGAGCTCGCGCAATCGTTTGTGATTGCGGTTCAGCGTGGAAATATCGATGTGACTCGTACGGTATTGCATCATTTTGTGCATTTAAAAACAACGCACAGGAGAGCGATATTAGATGCAGTTATAGATAAATTGCTTGACTACGCTTCGCCATATTCAACTTTTCGAATGGTGAACAATATTTTAGCTCAATCTCCGCTTGATTTTAAAGAAGAACGAGAAGTTCTGAAAAACGCCGCGTTGCAGCGCGGTTCATTTTTATCACGCCCGCCCACACGGAGTAGGATTTCGCACGGAATGAATTCTGAATTATGAGTAAATGAGATCACAGTTGAGGTTCTTGAATAATAAGAAATTAATTTTTACGATTAGAAAGCGCTTCAACAGTTTGGCTTAAAAGATGCCACGCATTTTTTGCAAATGAGCTGTCGTAAATTTCATGCGAAATCGCGCCTAAATTATGCTGAATTTCTGCGGTCATTTTATCTACAAGTTGCTTTGTTTTTTCAATTCCGAGCAATTTTACTGCCGTAAGTTTGTTTTGCGATTCATCTTTGCCGGCTGTCTTTCCTAAAGTTTCGGAAGAGGCAGTGGCATCGAGAATATCGTCTACCAATTGAAAAACTAACCCCAAAGTCATGCCTGTTACTTTAGTTTTTAAGACCAATTCCTTCTTTTTTAAACCAACGCTTTCAAGCCCAATAAGCATTCCCATTTGCCACGCTGCACTGAGGAGTTCTCCTGTTTTGAGGCAATGAATGCGTTCTAAATCAGACCAAGTGGCTTTGGTGAATTCATTGATTTGGGGATTTGCAGTGAAGTGCAAATCGAGCCACTGTCCCAATATCATTCCCGATGCACCAGAGGCACAGCTCAGTGCAGAAATAAGCTGGCATTTGAGCTCTGCTGGCAAGTGTGACTCTGCTAATATTTGAAACGCTTGTGTGAGAAGCCCATCGCCAACCAAGAGCCCTTGAGCTTCGCCATATATTTTGTGAGTAGTGGGTTTGCCACGCCTAAAATCGTCATTGTCCATGCACGGGAGGTCGTCGTGTACCAAAGAATATGTGTGAATACATTCAAGGGCCAGTGCAGCAGGCCACGCCATTTGTAAGCCTTTTTCGCCGCCTATTGCCGCTGCAATAAGCAAACAAAACAATGGTCGAATGCGTTTGCCGCCTGCAAGAAGTGGGTATAAATGTGCTTGTACAGCCGTTGTTTCGGCTTGCTTTGCTTCTTGCGTTAAATTTTTAATATCGCAAATTTTAGAATTTGAGGTGTAAATTTGTTTTAAATGAGTCTCAAATTCCGCAAGTAAAAATTTATGAAATTCCGTTGTGTTTAAAAATTGAAGTTCGCTCGACATGGCAACGCTCTCCATAGTCATGGTGGGCAAAAATAAAACCCCTCGTTTGAAACAAGGGGTGTATCAGATTTTTTGCAATTTAACACATGAGCGTGGCTACAAAATAAAATTATCGCGGGAGATTGGTGCGACACGCCTCGGGAATACTTTGAGTGGTGTTTTGTGCCCAGGGGTCGGGAAATTTCTGAAAATTGGGGCCAGTCCCGCCAGACGCAACAGATTTATTGTAAATTTCTTCTAGTTTTGACAAGTAATCGCCGGCCCTAAATGGCGCAGCAGGTCGGTCCCATAAGAGGTCGGGATAGTCGGATTTGGGCATCCATTCTCCACCAACAATATTTCCGTTGGCATTTACTTCAATATAATATTTATAGGATTTGCTAGGATTAGCAGCTCTTCCGTCGTCTTTGTATTCACGCACTGCCCAGTTTTTGGGTGCATGAGTGCTTAAGTCATTCCAGCTTTGTACAGTTTCTTCTTTCACTTTTAATTGCGTTTCAACTTCATAAATTTCTGTGGTTCCTGGCTCTGCGCGCATACCCAGCGCTATTAATTCTGGCGTGTATGTTTTGCCAAATCCTGTTTTTTTCACTTTCGAAGAATATGCAAAAATAGGAAAATTCCAAACCTCAGGGCCATTATCGAGGTCTGCCACAAGTCCTTTTTTTTGCAATCCAATTAAATTTGAAAGGACTATGTGGAAAGATCCAGCGTTAGTATCGAGGCAAGCAGCACTCTTTTTAGTAGCGTCGTTGCAGCGTTGCCCAACGCGTTTGTAAATATCTCCGGGCAATATTCCTTTGTAGAAAGAATAAGTACGTTGATAAAACATTAGAAGCGCCTTAATGTCAGAAGCGCCGAAGGGCACTTTGATTTGCTTATCTGCCGGTAGAGTAGTGTTTTCTAGTATAATAGATTTTGGTTCTTTGTAATTGATAGACGCAAAAGCCCAGCCCATGCACATTCCCATCCAAGTGGGAATTTGGGTTGGCCATGCCGCTGCTGATACACCTTGCGCCTTTAAATTCTGCAAATAAGCCACTTGTTCCCAACCCACACGCCAGCGTTCCCAATTCACTAACGGATAGCTATCGGTGTGGCCCATAAACACGTCGTATTTTTCGGCGGGAGACAGTTCTGCAAGGGCTGCAAGCATTTCTTGCTCACTCATTTGCTTCGCTGCTACTTTTGCTTTCATATTTTCAAGCTGTACGCCTGTAAACATGCGGCCTTCGGCTTTATAATTAAGAGTGATAAGTTCGTGCGGTGTTTTAGACATGGCATCGACTTGTTGCGAATTTACTGGGTTGTATTTCACGCTTTGATAGAGTGATTCGCAGCCTTTTGCATCTTTTTGAACAGGAGTATTCCAGCGGTTGGCAATGCCACCAAGGTAACTGGGAAAATAACTTTCAGCCCAAGGGAGCTTATCTTCAGCCATTGAGCCTTCCAATGGAAGCTCACCTGCCTGCGGAGAAGCTGAGAATTTTCGCACTAAATTTGGAACGCCTGGCAAACGCACATTGTCTGGATTGTTTTCTGCGTCCCAGCCTTTTTGCACCGTAGAACCGTTTTCTGAAGCGCGTTTGCAGCTTGAAGTTATGGTTGCAAATGCAACGCAAACCAAAGCTAGAGGAGCGTATTGAATGTAAAATCGAGCAGCCATGAAGCACTCCTTTGGGGGTGGCCTAATAGACCCAGGCGCTATCGGCATTACAGGCTCAAACCTTGAGGTTGGGGCCTTTGTATGCAGAAATAACGGAGTTTTTGTGAACCATTTTAGTTTTGCTTATTCGACCTTTGGACACAATCTACGGGTGTGGGTCCGCTGACGGCCTGGGGTTAAAATAGGTGGGTGATTGTAAAAACATTTGCCAAGGTAGCGCTTCAATGGCGTCAAATTTTTGAGGATGCGGGTCGCGAGAGATGCAGTAAAAATGAGAATTTGGAAATTCTTTTTGCAAGTGCTTTAAATTTTTAAGATGGTCTTCTCGCAATTCGGTCGTAGATTTAATTTCAATAAAAATAGGTTCAAATCCTGCTTTACTCAGCACTAAATCGATTTCAACTCTAGCTTCAGTTTGCAAATAATTCATTTTCCATCTGAGGCGAGAATATTCATTGGCTTTAAAAATTTCATTTATAATAAAAGCTTCAAATTGAATTCCAAAATAACTCGTACCTTCTTTTGGTAAAAAGTCTAACTGACCTGCCAATGCCCTAGATATTCCGCCATCAAAAAAATAAAATTTCGGTGCTTTGCGCAAACGTTTTCTGACTGATGTCTGAAATGGTTCGAGAAAAAAACCGAGCAAAGTGTCTTCTAAAATTCCATAATAATTGTGGACATTTTTAGGGTCTGTGCCAACATCGCGTGCAATTGAGGAGAGATTTACTAGAGATGCATTTTGTTGAGCTGCAAGTTCTAAAAAGTGTCTAAAAGGTTCTGCTTTACGTATGATTTGTTCTGCTAATATTTCTTGCTTGAGGTATGTATTAGCTTAGGATTTTAAGAAATCGTTTGCGTCTGATGAATTTGGCAAGGCTGATATTTTTGGAAGCGTGCCGAATGTCAGGGCCTGAATAAGGTTAAAATCATTCCCTAATTCTTGAGATGATAGAGAATAAAGATTGCGTAAAAATGCTCGCCCTGCCAATAAATTTGCTCCACCTGCGCGCAATTTTCGAGCGCTAGAGCCAGTGAGTGCAAATTGAAGCGGAACTTTTTCGTTTTCAATGAGTGAGTGTACTACGTCTAAAAGTTTAGGTACTTTTTGAATTTCATCTATAATTACCACAGGTGTTTGTTCTGCTATTTTTAACACCCGTTGCACCAAAGCATCGGGATTTCTTTGAAATGTGCGCTCTTCGGAGGCACTCAAAAGGTCGATGTACGCCTGTGGGCATTTAGAGAGTGCATCGGAAAATTGAGCTTTCAAAAATGTGCTCTTACCTGTTCCGCGAGCCCCAAACAAGAAAAAACTTTCTTTTAACGGTATATTGAGGCTTCTCTGGTACATGATTCCAAATCTCCACGTAAATTGGAATCATACACCCTGTTTTTAAAAAAGTACATAAAATTGGGGGATTGAGAACGGTTGGTTGGGCCAATGTTCCTGCTCTTAAAACAGCCTTGTCTGTGGATAGAAAAGTATTTGGAATGGAATATTGGCTGCCTGTTTAAAAATATAAAAAAATCAGGCGGCATTCAATACTGCTTCTAGTTTGCTTGCAAACATATTTTCCCAAAGTTGCTTCAATTCAGAATCACTATTGACTGCTAATGTTAGCATTCTCACACGAATTTCTTCAGCGAATTTTGCCGGCGGAATTTCTAGTAAATTTGCCATACTTTGTAGAGCAATCAGTCCTTTCGGTTTGAATCTTACTTTTTTTGCCATGCGAATTCCTGAATTTATTTTCAGAAAAGTATCTGAACGGAGTAGCTTTTCAACTTCGTCAGAAATTCCACTCTGACCAGGCACAACCAGTCAGTAAACAGATATGAGTGCATGCATTAAACTTGATTCATCTACAGAGGGAAAGCGACGTGCGATTGCAATTAAGCACTCAGAAGCGCCCGCTGGCAGAGTGGACTGAACCGAAAATTTGTCGCGGTTAGTTTTGTAAACATCAGCAAGCCAAGAATCGTATTTTAATTGAACTTCGTTGTCCCACAAAACGGCACTGCATTCTTTACAGACGTCCGCCTGCCATTTGAAATTTTCTCCAAATACTTGCCGAGTCTCGATTCTCTTAGCTATATTCTTGTGTTCACAATTAATCATTTTCATTTCTTATTAATTATGACGTCTGGCAGCCAAATTTAAGAAGGTTTCCGTCGAGGTCGAGAACGTACATTTCTGTCATTCCCCATGCCCGTACTTGCGGCGCTCCGAGATTGGGAACCTTGTTTTTTGCAAACTCTGTGTATAAGTCGGCCATGTTGTCGACATGAATATAGCAAGAAGTATTTTTCGCTATAGCGTTGTCGTTACATTTCCAAAAATGAAGTTCAAGTCTGTCTCGCGCAATGATTGCAATGGTATTGTCGCATAAAATTTAACTGAATCCCAAATAAAAAATTACATGCGTAGTGGAGCCGGAATTCCAAGGAGAGCTAAACCGCGCCGCATGACTTCTGCCGTAGATTCCACAATGCTCAGGCGCGATAGTTTTAAATTACCCTCGCTCGAGCGAATGTTGCAGGCTTCATAAAAGCGGTTGAACGATTTGGCCACATCATAAATGTAACCTGCAATAACGCTAGGGCGCAGTTGCGTTGCAGATAAAATTGCGAATTCATTAAATCGGCCGAGCAAATGCAAAAGTTCTTGCTCTTGTTTTTCGACGGCTTCAAATTGAAATGTTCCTAGGGCAGGTGCTGCGCCAACTTTTTCGAGAATATTACGGCAACGAGCGTGCACGTATTGCAAATATGGCCCGGTGTCGCCGTCGAGTCGCAACCATTCTTCAAGCACAAATGTCACTTGTGTTCCGTTGTCGACTTTAAGCATTCCATATTTTAATGCGCCAATGGTTACTATACGAGCTGTTTCTTCAATTTGTGCGTCGGTCCATTCGCCTCGGTAACGCTCCAAATAATTTTGTGTTACTTTTTGTTCCATTTCAAAGCGCAAATGATCGAGTTTGAGGCCATTTAATTCGCGAGAGCTAAAGGCCTTTCCGTCGGCGGTATTTACAGTTTCGTATGCCAAATGCACCGAGCGTGCAGCTTGAGGATACCCCATAAGCTCACCCACTTTAAAAAGCTGCTGAAAATGAAGTTTTTGACGACTGTCTACCACAACAATGCTTTGAGTTACGGTGGGGTCTTCGAATTTTTTGCGCATGAGTTCGAGGTCGTTGGTGAGGTACAGGCCATTGCCGTCTGTTTTAAGTAACAAGGCAAAGCCGAGTTTGTATTCACTTAAGTCAAGGCCCGTAGCGCCTTCATTGACTATAAAAAAACCTTCATTTAATTTCTGCTTCACAAGTGCTCGGGCAGGTTCGTCGCATTGGCTTTCAAAATACCAAATATCAAATTTACAGTTGAGCCAATCGTAGGTGCGGTGCATGTCGGCAATAGACCATTCACGAGTTTGTTTCCAAAGTTCATGATACTCGCCTTCGCGTTTTTGAATGCTTTTTAGTATTCCAGAAAGCACTGTTCTATTTTCGGTTTCTTGAGGTGTGCCGTTGTCTTGTTTGAGAGCTTCACCTGCTAAGGCGTATATTTGTCCTAGCCACTGTGCTCTGTCGGTTTCAGGAATTTTTCCATTTAGTTTGTACTTAATATACCACAAAGACTTTGCAATATGAGCGCCAATATCTCCAGGGTAAGTGGCGCGAACGACGTTGTGACCAATGTAGGAAAGCAAATTGCAAACGGCATCGCCAAGCACTAGACAGCGCAAATGGCCCACGTGCAACGATTTTAAAGTATTGGGTTGTGAGTATTCCACTACAATTTTTTCGAGCTCTGTGGGTAATAAAAGTTGGCTTTTGAAAGTGTTTTCTGTTCGTATATCGTTTGTGATTGTGCTTCCCAAATTGCAAAAGTTAGCATGAAAATTAAGGTAACCGTTTACAGATGTTACTTTAAGTATGGCGCTTTGTTTTGCATTTGGCAGACTCTCGTTAATACGTTTTGCAAGTTCATCGGCAATACGTGGAGGAGGCAAACGCATCGATTTTGCAAATGGAAAACAAGGAAGTGCAATTTGGCCCAGTTCAAATTGAGGTGGAATCATCATAGATGCGTAAAGTTGCTCGCCGCTTAAAGAGAAATCGAGTCCGTTTTCGGAAACCAATTCTGAGATGCTTTTTTGAACGCACGCCGAAATTTCATTTTTAAGGGGGTCGTGCTGCAATGGCATAGGTATTCCTGTGTAATTGAATGCATTAATACATTGTGATTAAAAAAGTGTCTAAAAATCCCGCGTGTTGAGCTTTTAGTTCAACTCTGGGTGCGTGGCAATACAACTGTATGCGGCCTTGTGAAAATCTCAAGGTTTGATATTTGTAGCTTTGCCGGTAGTAGTGTCTTTTCAAGCGGCAAATTTTGATATGTTTTTTTAATTTTGAGTCATTTGGGGCAATTTCATATGGATAAAAATGGCCTAAAAGCTCAAATACGCGACCAGCTCTACGCACAGGCGACTCAGGGTGTTCAGCGTTTTGCGAAGCCCGGAGAGTCCACCGAAGGAAGTGTTTCAATTCAATCAAATCAATCCATTAATTCAGACAAAATAAAGGCACAAGACACATCAATTGAAGCGTTGAATCAAGCAATAAAATCGTGTCAAAATTGCCCTCTTTCAAATCAGAGACAAAAAGTTAATTTTGCAGAACTCCCCCTCGATTCAACACGCTATTGTTTGGTGGTAGCCGATTTTCCCGATGCTTTGACTGAATCTGAAAATCAAATGTTTAAGGGTGCTGGTGCTTTTAAGGTACTCGATAATTTACTGACAAAATTAAAGCTAAATGAAAACACTTCTCATCGCAGTTTTGCAATTAAATGCCTTCCTAAAAAGGGAATTCCAAATACTACACTGAGCCAATGTTCTTTTCACTTGCGTTCGGAATTTGAAGTCTTGCAACCGCAAATAGTGCTTTTGTTTGGCGTTCGTGCGCAGGAATCTTGGAAAATGGCCAACGCACGAAAAGGCGAGGCACAGAGCATATTTGCACCAGCGCCAGAATGCGGACATTGGTTTAACGAAGATTTGAACGGCAGACCAAGCCGGATCTTTGCATTGCCTTCAGCCCGAGAATTAGAGGCTTTTCCGGAATGGCGCATGCCCGTTTGGGAACTATTGCGCGAAGTCGTTGACCCTCCTGTTTGACCCGCGGGCGCGCCTGTATTATGGCTATGCTCTTTGTTAATTACGGATATTTGCCTAACTTTCAGGCTTCCTTGCAAGAAAGAATACTTATGAACAGTTTAGCAACCATTGAAGAAGTCAACAGTACACGGCGCCGTTTTCGTATTTCGGTGCCCACGACTGATGTAAAAGAAGCTTTTCGCAAAGCTGTTACTGATGTGCAAAAAAACGCAGAAGTACGCGGATTCCGCAAAGGTAAAGTGCCTGATAATTTAGTGCGCAAATTCTTCGAAAACGACGTTCGTAAAAAAGCATACGAAGAAATTGTTGAAGCAAGTTACCAAGAAGCTATTAAAACAGCTGAATTTCAAATTGTGAGCTATCCTCACATTGAAGTCGAAGGTCAGTTTACTGAAGGCAATGAATTTTTATTCACTGCAACTGTAGATATTAACCCAACAGTTCAAATTACAGGCTACAAAGACCTCGTTTTAAAAGCTCCAGCGCAAAAAACGCCTGAGCTCGAAGAACAAGTCGAAACTACCATTTTACAAATGTGCCGCGAGCGCGGAACATTTGTAAAATTAGCAGACGACCGTCAGGCTCAAAAGGGCGATTATTTAAAAATTAATTACACTTTAACTCACGAAGGCAAAGAACTCACCGAAAAATCGCGCACTGAGTCTCGCTTGCAACTCGACGGCACTAATATTGCCGAACTCGAAGCTGGCCTCTTGGGGCAAAAAACTGGTGAAACTCGTAACTTTACAGTGAACTTTAAAGCCGATTATCACGAAGCCGATTTGGCTGGTAAAACAATTGAATTTAAAGCTACAGTAATTGCAATTGAAGAGCTTAATGCTCCCGCACTTGACGATACTTTTGCACTAGGATTCGGTGTTCCCACATTCGACGATTTAAAATCGAATATTCGTAGCAGTATCATGAATATGATGGAACGCACACGCGTTGCGCAATTTCGTGACCAAATTATCGGATTGGTTCTTGAAAAAAATCAATTTGAAGTTCCTGAAAGTCTTGTTGAAGGCACTGTCGACCGCGCCATTGCAGAACAAAATGGCCGTCGCGATAAAAAATCTCAAATCGATTCCGCACTCGAAGAAAATCGCGCTAAATTTCGTGAATGGGCATTGCGCGAAGTTCGTGGAGTTTTAGCTTTGGGTCACATTGCACGTGAAGAAACACTCACGGTCGAAGATCGCGAAGTGAGTTCTGAAATGGCTTCTTTTGCAATGCAAAACGGAACCAACGTTCAACAAATGATTCGTCAGTTCGGCAATCAAGTGATTGAAGAATTCCGTGGAAAAGTGCTTATCGATAAAGTTATTAAGCACATTATCGGTCTCTCTAAAATAGAAACCGCTGGCTAATCAGTCCCGTTCGAGAGCGGCAAATTCTTTTTCGCATGCACTGCGTGTGTAATGGTTTCCAAGTTCTTTGACGCGAATGACACCAGTTTTTTTGCCTCTGAATTCAAAGCAAAAGAAACCCATCGGACACACAATTCCTATGGGTTCTATTTTTTCAGATTCTAAACATTTTAATATTGCATCATCACAAAAACATCCCTTAGTTTCGACTTGTTTAACGGTCAACTTACAGTCTTTTTCGTTAAATAGTCCTTGGCTCAAATTAAATGTGACGCTGGGATTAATACGCGAGCGGGCTTCGAGCTTGAGGTCTTTGCAGCGGTAGGAAATGAGTTTTGCACTCTTACTCCAAAATGCTGCATCGCTCTCAAGTGGTACTTGTTGAGCTGTCGGTTCTTTGACGCTTTCTTTGTCTGTGGCAAATATTGCCGACTGGAAAGCGGGTAAAACCAGAAGCGAAGCGCATAAAATTTTTGCCGAAAATAAAGCATTTGTCTTCATTTTATCTTTCCTTTCTGAAAGTGATTCGAACTCTTATTCTTTTAACACAGCTAGAGAATTTTTGGCATTCTGTTTTTTTGATTAAAAAAATAGGCCCGGGAATAAAACTGCGTAACCGATCAGTATCCTTGATCGAAGGCTGCGGCTGAGATTTTGTTTCTTCACTCGACTGAGTTGAAGGTTTCGCAGAGCGCACGATATTTTTCCTTCAAACCCATTGGGAGGTTTTTTTATGAAGCTTATTCGTACTTCTGTTGTTGCTCTTGCTTCCGTTTTCGCAATGGCTACTGCTGCTCTTGCGCAAGACGCTGCTCCTGCTGCACCTGCTGCTGCAGAACCTGCTGCTGCACCTGCTGCTCCAGCTGTTGCTCCTACTGAAGCTGCTCCCGCTGCTGATGCTGGAAAGCATGACGCTAAAAAAGGCGCTAAGAAAATGAAGAAGGCAAAGAAAGCTAAGAAAGAGCACAAAGCTGAAGAAGCTGCTCCTGCTGCTGCTCCTGCTGCTGAAGGCGCGAAATAAGTCTAACGACTTAGCTTTTGGTTTGCCTTCTTTTGAATTAAATCTTTTGAAGGTTTTGCTAAAAGTGCGTAAAAAAGATCACTCAGAAATGGGTGATCTTTTTTTTGTTGAATTTTGAGCCGCTCAGAGATATTTGCTTTTTGAATGATTTTGATTGTTTTCTGTTTTTTGAGTGGGGGAAATTATTTTGAAAATACTGATTCATGGATTTTTATTCATTGGTTTTTTAGTATTGCAGATGAGTTGCAAAGGCCCTCTTATAGATGGAAAAAAAATACTGGGAATTGGCGATTGCCAAGCACGAATTCCAGAAATACCTACAGTATTTGAGCTAAATTCAACATGTGTTCGTGAACATAAGTCTGTCGTAGAATCTTTTAATTCGCGAAGATGGGAAGAATCTCATTACGGAGTTTTCATTGGATCGTACAAGACCAAGGGGCTCAAGTCAGACTTAAGGGCGCTGTCTGGGGAAGGACTTTTCACTTTGGGTTATTCAAAGTGCGAAGACGACTCTCCAAAAGGGAGTGCCTATTTTCATTGGTTTTTCGAATTTTCTCGCGCAAAATCGGCCATAGAAGAAGATCAAAAAGCTACGGATACGATTTATCGGTGCGAATTCGCTGAAGCTGATTTAGGCAAAGCCCAAGATTGTGTCCCTTGGATTCACAAATTGATTAAAGATGAAAAAGGCAACATACTTGTCGACTCTTGGCAGAGTTTACTAGTAGATTCGTACTCTAAAAATAATACATTGCTTTGCTCAGCAACTCTGATTGCTCAGCAACTCTGATTCCTCAGCTGAAGTGATTTTGTTTGAGGTATCTTTAAAATATCATTGATTTTTTTAAACTCCGCTCAACATTGCTGCAAGTTTTGCCGATGAAGGATTCTAGAGGGCATCAAAGTGCCCCCTGCGGAGGCCTTATGGTCATTGGTGCAATTTCTAAAAGTTTAAAAAAGTCTAGCGGAACCTCATTTCGCAAGCTTTTCAAAATTAAGCGCGCTTTTTTGGCACTGACTTATCTTGCCTTTGCCACAGGCTGCGGCGATTCATCCGCCCCCACGCCGCAATCGGCTGGTTCTAAATCTGCTGACAAGTCTAAAGGTGTGAGCAATGTTGCGGCTAACACGTCTGCACAAAAATCGGCAGACTCCAAAACGCCTACAACCGATACTGTGGCCGATTTAACAAGCGTATTAGAGAAAAAATTCAAGCTTGAATCAACACAAAAACAGCTTTCGGTGCGAGACCAGGATGAAGAAAAAGAATTGTTTGTTTTGCAAAAAGTAAATTTCAAATTGTGTGAACGGTTGCAGAAATTACGTTCGGAATGTGCTGTGGCGCAGCGACTTTTTACCGATGGAAATCAAAAGGTACTGGCATGCGTTTCAAATATTGTGAACCCTACAGATGCACCAGTTGTGTTTCAGGTGACAGTTTCTGGCGCTGCGGGCTCGCAATTAAAATTAGAAGCTGAAAACTCGTATGAAACAAATGCATTTACAGACGGAACAACGGCACTTACCTGGAAAACTCAATTTAACACCGATGTAGCCTCACCGCGCTTGATGGAAGTGACCAATTTAAAAGTGAGAGCAGTGAGTGGCCCCCTTCCTCCGTTGGCTTCGTTGAGTATTTCACTCATTGTAGCAGGGCAGCCAGTGCTTAATAAAACAGAATTAGCTGCAAGTTCTGAAGCTGGAACCCATTCTTTTAAAACGACTCCATTTTTAACTCTGCGCCGTGCCGAAAATTGTAGAGTGACTAACGAAGAAATTTCTAAAACAAAAGAAACAGCGCGCAAAGAGGCAGACGCAGAATTTTTATCAAAAGCTCTTTCTGCCGAAAATGTGCAACCGGTTTCTGAAATGAAGTTGACTGGTGAAAATAGAATTTCTACTCAAGGAAATGTCACTTTTGGCATGGTTTTTAATTCAATATTTGGGCGATTGCCACTCTTAGACCAAGAAAATTTAGAAAAAGATCCATTCAGCGGACTTGTTCCTTTGTTTGAACGGAATCAGGTTTTTGAAGCGTCGCAAAAATTATTGTCTCTTCCAAATGCGCCACAGCGCGACCGAGAAGAAGAAATATTTTGGGCCGTGTTACGTAGTCACTTGGTTCTTACTGGTCAGGCCCCCAGTGAAGCAGATTTAAAGCCTCTATTAATTCTAGCGCAACGAGAAGCAGGCCTTGCGCAACTTATTGCAAAATTAACTCAGAGCGATGCATTTAAAAGTATTTTAAATGCGCAAATGGCAGTTCGTGGAGCAAGTTTATGAAAAATCCAATACTTCAAAAAACACTTATTTTTAAAAATGAAAGTTTTGAAATTTTGAGCATGTCAGTTTTGAGCATTGCATTTTTATTTATTGCCAATGGTTGCTCGCCGGAAGCACCCACTCACAGCAGCGCTTCATCGCAAAATACCCCAAAAAAAGCCAATGTCGCTGATGTTCAAAAAGGTGCGCAAACAGCAAATGGTGATGCTGTAAAAGATTCGAGTGTCAGAAAAGAACAAATGTTGGTAACAGCACTAGAAACTGCCACAACGAAAATAAAAACTAGAATTGCAGGACGCGAACAAAATCTGCAGCGCGAACGCGACCGCACAGGAAAACTTGGTGTTGAATTACTTGGCGATTCGGCAGCTGGTTGTTTTGCAAGACAGAAAATTGAGAAATTTGAGTTGTTGGTACAAGGCGATCACCTGCCATTTAGTCCTACAAAAAGCACCAGAGAATTTGAGGGGCCCCCTGCTTCGCAAGATAGCCCTATGCAAATTCAAATTTCTTTGGGCGATGAATTTACTGTCACGGTTTCAAACGAAGAAGTCTCTCCATTGTTTGGGCCCAGTGGAAAAATTCTTTCTACAGAATATAAAAACAACCGCATTGCAGATATCACTGGAATTAAATTTAAAAAAGGCGGCATTGGTTTTCAGGTGAACAAGCGCTGTTTTTCAAAGGGTTTGTTTTCTAGCGCTTGCGTTTGGGACTACAACGAAACCAATCGTTACCGGCTCGATAAGGTAACAATTAAAGCAAACGACGAAGTCGTGTATCGCAAAGAAGGAATTAATGTTATTTTTGAAGGCGACAAACGCCTGTGGCAAGACGATAACTTTGAAAGTAACGAAGACTTTTTAAAGCTTATGGGGCGGAACGACTGTCAGCAAAAGCAGTAGTTTCTTTTTGTTTTGCCGAAAACGGCGCAATTGTGCAACCGGTTGCAGTGCCTCCAATGAGGCTCCAGCAATTTGCAAATCCCATGCGGCGGAACGAACGTGCTGCTGCTTCTGAGCGTACACCTGTGCGGCACAAGAATAATAATGCCTTGGGGCAACTGCTGTTAGAAAACATTTCATGAACTAAATTAACCAGCCGGGATAAGGGAACATTTCTGGGCACAGCACCTAAATCTGGAAAAAACGAAAGAACTTCTGGAGATGAATTTTGAGCAATCTCGAATTCAAATGGCTCACGTACGTCTATGACGCAAATGTTATTTCGATGATTCAAAAAGAAATTTTTTAAGTCGTTAAATGGCAATGAAACACAGTTTTGAACACTATCAGATGTCGCAGAAGTCATGCCGCAAACCATGCCCTGAAAAGCTGACTCGCGTTGAGAAAGTCCTTGGTCTAAGAGAGTTTTTTGTTCGGCAAATATTTCGGGGCAGCATTTTGAAGCGTCGCAAAAAAGATTTTGAAGCAGAGGATTTGTCGATTTTTCAAGCTTCCATTGCGAAGTAAATGTAGAATTGTAATCGTGCGCAGAGCACAGGAGTGCATTGGGTGGCAAAATTGAATTTAATTTTTTGAGAGAATCGTACAGTGAATTCACATCGCTGTTTTCAAAATTAGTGCGCCCCAGTCCGCCTGCCAAAATAGTATCTCCGCAAAATACAAGCGACACGCTTTCGGGTGTTACTTTACCGTCTGCCAGGCTGCGCGCCGCAAGGTAACAAACACTGTCGTTGGTGTGTCCTGGAGTGAGAACTCGCACTAAAACACAGTGGCTTTGGTCGTCATTTTTGATGGCATTGGGGCATGTGAGAGAAATAGCATCTGCTGCATTTCCGTCGGGGAGCACAACTTTTATTGTTTGGCTTGGCCAGCCTAAAATATCGGTTTTTCCAAAATCTAACATGTGATTTTCAAGAATTTTAGCCAAGGGGTTGCGGCAAGATTCGTGATCGGCATGTGAATGTGTGTCTAATATTGCCGCGACTTTTAAATTTTGGCATTGCACAAATTGCACAATGCGACCAGAAACTTCGTCTATGGGGTCTATTATCAAACAAGAGCGCGATGCGGTATCAACCAAAAGCCAAGTAGAAGCTGAATTTTCGGTTAATTGAATAACTCCATCCGTGAGTGGTATGGGAGAATCTTGTCCTAAATTGCGCGGTAACAGGCATGATTGCCGTAACACGCGTCCAGCTTCGCTAATGGCTTGGCAGCCTTTTTGAATTTCTTGCAGAGTTGTTGCTGGGCCAAAAGAAAGTCTAATGGCCGATAAACTGCGCCACTCTGGAACTTTCATGGCGTCGAGTACGTAGCTTCGAGTGACTTTCGATGAACTGCATGCAGAGCCAGATGAAACTCTCACGCCGCCCGCATCAAATAAATCGTGCATTTCGCGGCTTGAAAAACCAGGAACAGAAAAATTGAGAGTTGTGGGCACGCTCACTTCAAAAGGGGTGTTAAAAACAATTGTGGGAAAAGTTTCAACAAGGGTTTTAACAATGAGGTCGCGGTATTCCACAAGCGTAGAGTGTGAGAAAAATAATCCGCTTGCGGGATTCAGCAGCGCATCTAAAATTGCACCCATAGCCGAAACACCGGGTAAATTTTCTGTGCCAGAGCGCATTCCTTTTTCTTGCCCGCCGCCTACTATGAGCGGAACAATAGGGCTCCCGGTGCGCACATACAAAAACCCGATGCCTTTGGGAGCGTATATTTTATGTCCACTGCACGCTGCATAATCTGGTTTTAAGGTATTAAAATCAAGTGTTACTTTACCAAGCCCCTGCACACAATCAATCATCCAAAGACACTGATTGCGAAAGGGAGCTAGGCATTTAGCAATGGCATTTAAATCGTGAATCACTCCTGTTTCGTTATTCACTGCCATGGTACAAAGTAACAAGGCACTAGGTAAATGTTTTTTTAATTCCTCTAAATTGAGTTGTCCTAAATTATCTACTTCAATAGAAATACATTCTAAATTCAAACCTAAAATATGGTTCCAATGTGCCAGTGCTTGGGGCACGGCTTTGTGTTCTGTGGCACCGTACAAAACTTTAGTGCGCTTGAGGTGTGAATTGTTATTCGCACGGCGCAGCTCTGCCTCGCTTTGCATGGCACTAAATATTGCCGTTTGAATTCCTTCCGTGGCACCGCTTGTAAAGGTAATTTCTGAGGCCAATGCTCCAGTGGCAGTGGCGGCTTTTTGGCGTGTCGATTCGAGAATCATTTTGGCTTGCAAGCCCGAAGTGTGGGTGCTGCTGGGGTTGCCAAAAAATGATTTCATGGTGTCGAGAGCCGCGTCAGCAGCGATTGAAAGTGTAGGAGTTGTGGCATTACAGTCAAAATAAACGGGAAGGCTCATGGTGCACTCCTCCGGCAATGCCGGATTGAATTCGTGGCGTTCGAAATTACGATCGTCAAAGTTTCCTTGACCCGTTTTTAACTTATGTGACACAGTGAAGTAAACCTATTGAAGTTCATTGATAAAAATTACCTGAAAAGGGAGAAGTGATGCTCTTTTTAGCACGTCACAGTTTGTTGACTGTCTGTGTTTTGGCCGCTGGCGTAAAGCACGCCTCTGCTTTTGGACAAAATTATACCAAATGTAAAGCGACATCTTCGGTTTTAACCGACACTTCTCCTTATTGTTTGCCTACCGGTGCGGCAGATGCAGTGACTTTGAATATTGCTTACCAGGGGACTGACACCAATTTGGTGGCTGTTGTACCTGCGCGCAACTGCAGAACTGCCACTGGCAAAATTTACGGCGGAGTCTCGCTGGCCATAGACAGCTCAGGGAGTTTGACCACCACCGACCCCAAAAATCAGCGGCTTGATGTGGCAAAAACATTCATTGATAGTACAAAAGACAAAGCAATAAGCCAAAATAATTTGCCCGCGGGCAACGACTTTCCCCGAATGGGCACAGTTTCGTATGTGGGCCGATCGGGATTTGTGGATGGAAAATACGAAGCCGATGGTTTGAATGAAATTGTCACTCCAGAATACTGCTCCGACGGTGACAACATTGAAGGTAAATACCCCACCGATGCCTCGCGCATTCGGTACGATGGTGGCACTGATGCCACAAAACCCCTTTCTTTTTGCGAATTTTTGCGCCCGACTTTGGCAAATGTTTTAGGAAGCAACACGTCGGTAAATCCGATTGTACCAGGAATGGAACGGCATTCTGGCTTTTTTCAAGCTTCTGGCAAAAGTCCTCGCGGAGCCACGGACCTCACTTATTTTTTTGATGCAATAAAACGTAACGAAATGTTAGGTAGTTTAACCACAAATGCAAAAAATGCGATTGTGATTTCAGATGGTTTGCCAAATATTCCGCGCAAAGTGCCAATTGCAACTTGCCGCACCACAGCTTATTTGCAAGAAAAAGACAAAGACGGCAAAACAACAATAAAGTCGTATAAAGACGAAAAAGGGCAGGAGTTTTGCTATGATCGCAATTTTAGATCCGCTCGCACAAGCGCAGACAGTTATTTGGAAAGCAATTCTGCATTTCAGTCCATAAATATTTATCATGCTCTTTTTGTGGCAGACGAAAAAGCATTTTATGATGAAGACGCTCAAGGCACTATGAACCCTGCAGATTTTTTAATTGAGAGCAGTGCGCGCTCTGGCAATGGAAAAGTCAAATTTAAGTATTCCAAAAGCAAAGCCGAACTCAGCAGTTGGTTAGATACTTTATTTTTAAACTTCGACGAAGTGGCTTTGCAAAGAGTCTCTATAAAAGTAAATAATAATCCTATTTATAACGCAGTTTCTCCGGGTGGAACTCAGAAAGATTTTTCTCTTAAATTTGTCGGTTTAAATACTGGTGCGAATACAGTTGTTGTGACTTCTTATTATTCCGACGCAACAACTGTGCGTACATTTACCGTAAATGTAGCTGCAGCAGGGGGCACGTTTCAGTCCGATTATCAATGCGAAACCACCGACGGCACTGGTAGAACTGTAGATGGCGACTTAATCACTTCAAAAACTCCGGCAGGAGATGGCGTAAAGCCAATACCAAAGGCGGATAAAAGCCAAGACCGCGTTTACCGTAACAACGACCCTGCCAATACTCTCACCGATAAAGATTTCACACGCGGCGCTGCCAATTCTGAGCCTACCAAAAGCGGCGAGCCAGACCCAAGCACATTACGCTTGCAAGGCGGCACGGGAAATTGCGGTTCTATTGCTTCATTTGCGCAAAATTCAACACGTGGATTTTTAGAATCTGTGCTGATGATTTTAATTTTAGCAGCACCCGCAGCATTCGTTTTGGGAATCAGAAAAAAAGGTCGTAATGTATGAAAAAAATAATTCATAATTTAAAAACAGTTGCACAAGCTCTGAGTATTGCGTTATTGTTGAATTCTAAAAATGCAAATGCCGTAGGTTTAAATTCAGAAAATTTTTACCCGGCAGTAGACAATCAAAGTGGAGTGATGTGGGAAACTGCAAAAACTGTTCCTGCCAGATCTTTAATATTAGGATACACCTTTAGTTATGCATTGCGACCTGTAGAATTAGGCGATGGCCAGAGCTTTCGCACGCGAGTGAACGACCACCTGCAAGTGAATCACTTTGCAGTGGGCTATGGTTTGCTCGATTGGCTCGACGTGGGGGTTAATTTGCCAATAGCCCTTTATTCAGTACCCACAAATAAGGGTGGATACATTAATAATGTAGGTTCTGACCGTAATTTTTTCTTTTTAGGCGACGCTCGGGTGAGAGCTAAAATGAGTTTTAGCCCCAGACGCAAAGGCGATGGTTTTTTTGCTGCAGGTGTGCTGTCTGCTACTCTCCCTTCGGGAAGTAAAGCTGCAATGCTCTCAGACGACACAGTAAAATTGGCTGCAGAATTGCCTATGCACGCTGCCTTTGCAGATGGTGATTTTGAAGCATTTTTTACTCCTGGAGCTGCTATTTATGGCGACAACGAGCGCCTCACAACTAACGATCAGTTTGGTAGACCCATTCTTTTGTTGCAAAAACAAAATGCATTGTTATTAAATTTAGGCCTCCGATATTGGCTTTTGCAAGATGGATACAACGGCAAAGGTTTGCAAATTGAAGGCGGCATTCGCGGAGATTTTGCTGAATTCAAACCTCATTTAAACGGCAGAGCCAGCCCTATTGAATGGGGAGGGGGTGCTGCTTATTGGTTGAGTAAAGCGCTATCTGTGCATGGTTCGTACGGAACTGGATTGGGTTCGGGTACCACTGCGCCTTTGTCGCGCCTCACGGGCGGCGTGCGTTACCTTAGGGTAGCCGAAGAAGAAAAACCTCGTGAAGAAATTAAAGAAACAGTGGTTGGCCCTTCTTCTTCTGCTTTTTCAGATAAAGAATTAGATCGTATTTTTGAAGAAGCACAGGCAGAACAAGAGCCGCCGCGACTTGCAAACGAAGAAACCCAATTGCGTTTGTTGACTCAAACTGAAATCATTGATTTAGGCGCGGTGCGATTTGAATTTAATAGCTCCAGACTTACAGAAGACGCTAAAAAAACCGTGTATAAACTTCATGAACAGCTCTTGCGACTCAAGCCTAAAATTGTAAAAATAGATGGACACACTGATAGCGTGGGCTCATTTAAATACAATTTAGCACTTTCTAAACGTCGTTCGGAGAGCGTAAAACAAGAGCTCATTCGTTTGGGTCACGACACGGGAATTATGACCACAGAAGGATTTGCATTCAAATATCCCACAGCGACCAATGCCACAAAGAGTGGACGCGCACAAAATAGGCGTATTGAAGTTGCACTCGACGGCAAAAGCTTTCGTAAAACTTCTTACACTAAAGAAGAAACTGAAATGTTCCGGCGTTGGATTTACCCAGAGGGTCGTCAGCCAAGGCAAGACCAAGACCGCTAATTTTTTAATTTAAGTTGACCATTCCTATGACTGAAAATATTAACACTCCGGTCGAAGTCTTTCGAGATCCCTTTGTAAAATATCAAAAATACATTGCCATGGCCTCGGCGGTTTTTCTATTTTTTTTATTCACCTTGCATAGACTCGATTCTCTTTCGAGTTTGACAGATTCAACAGTAAAAGGCATCGATTATTTTACTTTGCCTCGTTGCGGATTAGCATTGTTGAACGGTTCAAATGTTTTCACTTCTACTGCTGATTACCAAAGCTATGGACCATGGGGCAGTAACTACACATCGCATCCTTTGTTGTGCTTAGTATTTGGCATTCCGTTGGCAAAATTGAGCCCCTGGGTGGGTTATTGGTTGATGAATTTTTGTTACCTTATTTTGCATTTAGTGGTATTGAATGTGTTTTTTTCTCGTTCCAACAAAATACAATTTTCGGGTGTTGAAAAAATTTGGGAAACAGTTTTTGCTATTAGTAGCGGCTTTTTTATGCCTTGGTACACTATGTACAATCAAGGGCAATATCATGCATTAGCGGTATTAGGATTATTTTTGATTTTGGCGTGGCCTCATAAATTGCAAACTCAAGTCGGTGGTTTTTTACTTTCAGCATTTGCAAAGCCTGTTTTAGCACCTTTGGCATTAGTAATATTTTTTGCACGTTCACTCGGTTCGTTGCGATTTAGAATATTGATTTGGACTTCTGTCATTGTAATTTTAGGAAGTTTGCCTTTTGCATTGGATTGGGCATATTTGTTTTCTGATTTTCGGCTTAATATGACTGAATCATTTCATTTTTATCTGACAAATGGTTCTGATTATATGAAGTACGCCATTTGGAGATGGAATCAGCAGCAATCTTTGGCTACTGTTCTCGACGAATTTATGTCTCGTGATTTGAGTTTAATAATAAGATATTTTCTTTCTGGAATTGTAATTTTATTGTCTGTTTTTTTGGTTGCTGTTAAAAATAAAAATCAAAATAATATTGGACATAATAAATCAATCGTTCCAGCATTGGCTCTGTGTTCTACCTGGTATTTTTTAATGTATGCAAGAGGTCATGAGTATCAATGGACATTGTTTTTGCCAATTTTACTTTGTTTGTATTTTGAAAATTCGGGAAGGTATCGTAACGCGTGGGTGGCATTTTTGGTATTATTCCTCGCTATGCCAAACGGTTATTTTATTTATCATTTAATACATCAGTTTAATGGCGTCGATGCCATGCCAAGTTCAAAAATGATAGAGATTTCTCCCGCCTTGTACTCTCTTTTTATCGTCCCCAAGCCATTGGGGGCTCTTTTAGTGGCAGTAACGATTACAGTAAATGAGCTCAAATTATATTTCCGATCTGATTGTTCACAAAACAGCAGTTTTGGTGGTATGTAGGCCCTCGTTCAGGGTTACATTGGTATTTGGGAGATGTTCATGGCGTTAACAGTCCAGGTTTTCAGTAGATTTGTTTTGAGTCCCTTGGTGGCGCTTACAGTTTTAGGGTTTAGTTCGCAGGTCTTGGCGCAGTCAGAGTCTCAAATTTCGAATTTGAACGAAGGCGAAGTTTATTTTAGCAAAGACGAAGCAATCAAATGGATGGAGCAAAACCCGGTATTTTATGCACACGGACCAAAATTGCCAATTTCTGGGCAAGGTATTGAAAATTGTATTGTAGATTCTATCTGGACATCAACGGCAAAAATAGGGCGCGAAAATATTTCTTTTAATTCTGCTAAAGACATTTCTGATTGTGCAAAGTATGCCCTCACGCGCGAAAATTCTGTGCCAGTCACTCAACCCGACGCTGCCGTACGTTCGGTGCTTTATTTGGGTTGCAATGGCGTCGATTTTAGTATTTTTCAGGGTAAAACGCTTCAAGAAGTGGTTCAGATGAGAGGAATATTTACCCGTTCTAAAGACCTCCGATCTGTTTTAATTAGTTTGTGCCCCACGTCTGCAAAAGTTGAAGTGCTCGAAAATGTGCGTACCTTTATGCGTTCCAAAATTCGTTACGATTCGACCGATGCGCAATCTCACATGCTCGATTCTGAAGTCGAAACTTTGTTGAGCTACGAAACTCCTGAAGGCGAACCGTGCCTCTCTGCGGGTTTTCAGAATTATTTTAAATTGACTTCAGGTTGTCGTTTGGTGCAGCGCACTTCATGGATTTCTTCACATATTGATGGCAGACCCACAGCAGTTAACGGCCTAGACGATTACGCACAATACGATTCCGACGATTTAGAATACCCCTTTGAGGCCAAAAGTCCGTTTTTTAAAGCGGGAACGATGCAGATTTATCGTAATGGTTGGCGCGGAAAAGTGGATTATTCACCGGGTTTTAAATTAACCCAAGCTGGCCCTGCTTGGAGTTTAAAGCGTGGAAGTGAAACCATTCGGGGTTTTGTAAAAGATCCCAAGTAAATTATTTGATGTTTGTTTATTGAAGCTGCGCAACCCAAAACCGCTCCGGTTGATGAAAATTGGGTTGTTCATCTGAAAATCCCCAATGAGGAGCAAGGTACAATCTGCCATTGCCCAAGCTCGCGCATCCTTGAACAAGAATCGTATTTTCGGTTGATATTACATCTCTGATTTGATCGTAACTCAGGGTCATTCCAAATTTTTGGTCATTTGAAAATCTGTTGGTACCGGACCAAATATCCGCATGCGGAATTAAATGCGCAGCTTTTCGCTTGCGTATTCCTTCAAAAGCAATGGCGACCCAATGTTTTTGGGGTGTCATTTCAAATTCTAAATAGTTGGAATGAGGGTTTTGTGGGTGAGCTAGAAAGAGTTCAGAAACACTAAAATTCCAAAGCATATCGACAAATGAATCAGCTTGATGAGGGCAAAGCAAATTAAAATCAGACAATAAATTTGCATTAGATTTTGTGGTCCATTTTAAAAATGGCTCTGTTACTTTATTTTGAGCATTGTTGATGCTTTGGAGTTGCGTTAATTCAAACACCGCGTTGAATTCTTTAGAGTTAGAATTTTTTGTGTATTTAGTAAAGGGGCTTGATACTAAAGAAATTGGATTAAATATTTTAATATCAACTTTTGTTTGATTGTCTGAATTGTGTAGAGACTCAGGATGCCATGCTAGGCCCACCCATTGTGAATTTTCGGAATTATAAGTGTAATGTGGGCCTAATGCACTCATGCCACATGATTGAAATAAATCGTGCGAAAATACACCCACTGGTTGAACTTCGAGTTCTAAGGGGGCATTTGATATTGTCAGTGCTTGCTTCTTCATAAAGGCTGCAAGTGTGAGCATGTCATGCGATAAAGCATTGCCTAAATTCCACACAAAATTAGCATGAAACTGACTTATTTCGGCATTGCCTATTTTTGTTCCTTTAAGGTTGAGTTCATCAAATACTTTTCCCGATGGTTTTCCAACGGCATAGTTATTTTTAAAGGTAGAACCGCAACTTGGAAATTGAAAATGATGTTTTGTGTGTCTGTCCGATTCGCATTGTTCCATTTTATTTAAAATTAAATTGAAATCTTCTGTGATTTTAAATTTTAATCTGGCACCAATTACAATTTCTGGCGCGTCCATAAAGCGGGTCGATTTGTAGCCTTTAAAAATTTCAGAAGCTTCAAAGTGATTTAAATTTCCGAACATATCGAGGGTCTGGGCAGAGCACACAATTTGCGAAGTTTCGCCGCCGTAGCAGCGTGCATTCATGCGAATAGAGGCACCTAATTGCCCAGGCATGCGGTACATCCACGCTGCGTCGGAGTAACCCTTTTCGAGTGCGGCTTCGGCGATTTCTGTGTTGGTCACGCCGCCTTGCGCAACTAATGTAGAATCATCTTCCCAGTGCCATTGGCGCAATTCTGCTAAAGTAACAATTAATCCTTCGAATAAACAATCGGAATAAACTGAATTACTGCCGCTACCTAGTATAGCAATTGGCGTTTTTTCGCTCTGGGCCCATTTTATGCATTGAAGCAATTCAGCATTTGTGCAAGGTGAAGCAAAATTTTGCGCCACTCCGCCCATGCGATAATAAGTAGAGTTTTTCAGCGACACATTGTGTTGAATGCAATGCGGTTTATGACATGAGTTCATCAAGCGATTCCGAGGCTTTCTGCAACCTCCAAAGCGTTGCAATATTTTGGTCCACCTTGATATTGTAAGTGTTCGTTTATGACCTGTGCAATATCTTCTGTAGAAAATCCAATTTCTGTGAGGTCGTCGCAAATATCACCAAATAGCAACTCAGTTTGTTGCTCCAGCTGGTTGGCATGAAAAGGAAAGTCTGGATCCAACGTGCGGCGTTGCAGTTCTTTTACAGCCCAAGTTTCGGGGGGTAAATGACCCAATTCAGTTTCTATTCGTTTGAGTTCTATTATTTTCTTTTTGAGTGACTCTGGAATTTGTTTTGAAATGGGTTGGCCTTGTGGAACGGGCACAGAAAGAATGTCGGGATTTAATTTTGATGAGTCATTCATAATGGAGTCTCCCAGGGGTTTTGGGGAATGGGTTCGGAGTCAGTTTCAACTTCAAATTCGTTTTTTTGCGGAGCAGAATCGAAAAATCGAGAGTAAACAGTTTTAGGCATACGCACTTTAAAAACGACGCTTTCGTCGGTCCAGTTTGTTTCTAAAATACGCGCGTGGCTATAAACAAGAGAAAGTTTACGCGAATCATCGTAGGCTACCGTCAAAGATTCTTCTACCATATCTTTTTGAACTGCTGAAACAATGTTTTCGCGCAGACGTTTTATGTCGTCGTCGTTTTCGGCAGAAACGCAAATGCTGCCTGGGTAACTCCGCGATAAAATTCGGGCAAGGCGGGGCTCACCTTTGAGTGCATCGGTTTTATTGAAGACTATTTTACGTGGTACATCGGAGGCTCCCACCTCAGAAAGTACTTCTTCTGTGACGTGCATGTGGTCTTTGTAGCGCGGGTGGCTTAAATCGACCACATGTAGAATGAGATCGGCGTACCTGGTTTCTTCGAGAGTACTTCTGAAACTAGCAACTAATCCGTGAGGTAAATTACGAATAAATCCCACGGTGTCTGTAAGCAAAATCTTAGGATTTTGTACGCCTTTAAGCTTGCGTACCGCAGAATCTAGAGTTTCAAACAGCGCGTTGCGCGCCGACAAATGGCTCTCTGTGAGCGCGTTCATTAGTGTTGTTTTGCCGGCATTGGTGTAACCGACTATTACGACATTATGTTCGTCGCCACGAGATTTACGTTGAGTTTCGCGTTCTTTTTGAATTTTTTCAAGGTCTCGTTTTAATCCTGAAATTTTATCTTTCATGCGCCTGCGGTCGAGTTCGAGCTGTGTTTCGCCTGCACCTTTAACGCGCGTTCCACCACCGCCACCACCCCGTTGGCGTTCGAATGCTACCCAGGCATTGGAAAGTCGTGGGGCTAAATATTCTAAGTGCGCAATTTCTACTTGGGTTTTTGCTTCACGGGTTTTGGCATTTTTACGGAATATTTGTAATATTACGCCAGCTCTGTCTAGAATTGGACGTTCAATTAATTTTTCAAGGTTTCGCACTTGCGACGGCGAGAGTTCTTGGTCGAACACCACATAATCTATTTTAAGTTCAACGCATGATTTTTTTATTTCTTCGGCTTTTCCTGTGCCAATAAAAGTTGCAGGCACTATTTTTTCGCGTTTTTGAACAACGACACCAACGCATTCGTCACCCAAAGTGCGCACCAGCGAGCCTAATTCTTGCAAGCCTTCTTGTATGTTTTGAGGGTCTTCATCCATAAGTTCGACACTAATGAGGTAGGCTCTCATTCCGCCTTGGGTTCTGATTTCCAATTGCAAGCGGGCTTGTTCAATAACGAGCGAGCGTTCCACGTCGCTGATTGCTTCTGTGTCGTCGTTTTTAAGCCCAAAGCGAGGATCTTGTGTGTTTCGCGTATTCAACGTTTCAAGCTCCTCGATTTATTATAAACACCATAACCGAATTACGTTTTGGTTTTTGACGGCACATCCAGTGTAGGAATTAAATATACGTTATTTTTGATTGTGGCAAAACCGCCGGGGAGTTTGTATGTTGCGTGGCCTGGCCTACGTGCTTTGCCGAGTCTTTTTTAGAAATATTTACATTTCAGGCACACCTTATGTGGGTCGCTCGTGTATTTGGTGCGCCAATCATACGAGTGGAATTGTCGATCCTGCTGTGATGATGGGATTGGCGCCTGTTACCTTAAGACCCCTCTCTAAGCACACATTATTTAGTCATCCTGTGATGAAGCCGCTGTTGACTGCCGCACGAGCAATACCTGTTTATCGTATGCAAGATATGAAAAAAGAAGTTGCAGCGCAAAAAGAAGTACTGAGCAAAGGAGTGGCTTCTAACGAGTGGCGTTCAAATGCAAATTCTGATGCATTTCAAGCAGTGGCAGACAGTCTTTTAGCAGGGGATTGTCTGCTAATTTTTCCTGAAGGTGTGAGTCACGATGAGCCCTATTTGCACAAATTACGCACCGGTATGGCGCGCATGGCATTGCAAGCCATGGTGCACAACACCGACCCTAATTTTGCAGTCATTTTGCAGCCGGTTGCCATAGATTATTTTGAAAAAGACGAATTTCGATCTGACCTTGCGTTTCATTATTGCGAACCCATAGTTGTAACTTCTCCCGATATGGAAGTGGAAGATTTAATGCTCGGAGTGCATAATTCTTTGTTAGAAGGATTGGCTCAATTTGCAACCTGGGACGAAAAAAGAAACTGGCATTTTATATTTGAAATCGCATATGGCCGAACTCCTCACAGCGCTCGAGAGTTTAGAAATTTTGTCGACTTAAAGCGCCCTGTGTTTACAAAAGATCCTGTTTTTTTGGCTCGAATTCAGACGATGCGTCGTATGATGCAGGCTATGAATATTGAGCCTTTTCAGCTTATTTGGGGCGAAACGCACGACTTAAAACGATCGTTTTTTAAACTCATTGCTTTTCACGGTTGGTTTCATATTTTTGTTTCTGTTCCAATTATGTTTTTAAGTGGTATTTGTTGGTTTGTACCTTATAGATTGTGTGGAAAACTTGCAGAGCTTTCTACCAAAGATCGCGATGTGCTTGCAACTATGAAAGTAGGGCATGGGTTGTGGATTTTTCCCAGCTGGGCGGGTATTTTTAGCTTTTTGTTAACTTGGTGCTATTTGCAATTATTTCCTAGTTTGCCGGTTTTTGTCGCTGCATTTTTTGGAATTATGACCGGTCCTATTTTGCTTGTTTTAGGCATACTTTGTGTTGAAAGAAGAGATTTTTTTCCAGGATATTGGAAACTCGCGAGACTGCGACTTTTGGCCCCTCGAAGCTGGCGCGAAGTCATGGCGGAGTGGAGAGAAATTTCTGAAGGCGTGATAGAAATGATAAACTCAGATGGCGAGACCATGGGTTTCAGAAACCAGTTGATTCAGGAGAATTCCGCTTCATGACCAAAACCAATCGAAAATTATCACGATTTAAAGCCAATTTTGAAAAGCCATTCCAGCGCTATATTCAAAAAAATTTCGCCGAACACTATCGTCGCATTAGTGGTGCAAGGCGTTTGGCTCGCAATGCTTTGTTTACTTATCCGTTGTCGGGATTGTTTTTTGTAGGTGCTCCGTTAGGAGCAATTTGCTTAGCTGCTACTTGGTTATTTAAATACAATCCGCCTTGGTTTTCTCAAGTAGCTCAGCCAGAGTCAGCCGGCATTGTTTTGCCTTTGATGTATATTTCTACCGGACTTGTTGCTGCTTTTGCAATGTTTGTAGGAATGTTTTTGGGAATGTCGCGGGCGAATCGCTTGATTTTAGATTCTGAACGCAATGAAATTCAAGTGCGACAAGTATATTATATGGCAAAAATTTTGCGCAATTCTAGACGAAATTTAACGTCACATTATGGGAGCATGAATAACGCACCTGCAAAAACCAACCGCATGGGTGCCGATGCACAATCTCCGTTGCCAAATGTAGCTGCCGCAACATCGCGAGCAATGAATAAAGTGAGTCGTGCCATGTCATTTTCGGGTAACGATGACTTTGATGAATACGAACCACGCCTTTAAAAATATGGAGGAATTGGCATGAAACAGATTATCTCGGGCCGGCGCTCTGTCATTCCCCGTCAAGAACGATTCGACAACGATAAAGGTTCGCTTGTGGCCCATTTGGGCGGAAGAATTTTAAAAATAGTGAATTATTCTCGTTTTGGATTAGGGCTCATTGACGATAAAAATGCTCCAGAAGCAACTGGCACCGTTACTCTTCAAGTTCAATGTGTTGGTGAGGCCATTTATATGGGACGAGCATATATCGCAGGTAGACGCGAAGACGCAGATCGTAATGGGCAGTTTTATGGAATGGCGTTAGAAGGCGAAATGCCTATTGAGCGTTTGCAGGCGTTGCTTAATGCTGAAGATTTACATCTCACTTTGTTTGCTGCAGAGCAGCGATCTGCCTCGGTGCCCGAAGATTTTAGGCTGGGAGTTCATAAACTCATCGACACCTTAAAATCTTATGAGAGACAAATTGAAAGATTTCACAGGTCGGTGCAAAATCAACCGCGCGATTTTCAGCCCGAATACATTGAAACATTTGATCGAAAAGTAGCCCAATTGTTGGCAGGCGATTTGGACGAAGGATTAGCGCGTCTTGTACTTCCCGAAAAGGTAGGAGCCAATGCTTCTGTGCGGCAAGCTGCCGAAGAATATTTCCGCATGCGATTCTTGCCATTCCTTGAGAAAATGGAACTTATTTCTCGATCGTTTCAGCCGACACAAGAATATCCTCTGGATTATGAGTGGGTAAATACCGCACTTAGGGCGGGTTTTGAGGGGCAAGATCCTTTTGCTCGTATTTTTAACAATGTAATCTGCTCTCAGTATTTTGCAAATAGTTATCATTCTCGCGCAAGGTTTTTTCAGACTACTTTAAGCGCATTATTTAATTCTCGCGACAACGACCCTTCAGAATGTCACGTGCTTTTAGTTTATCCAGGGCCTGCGGTAGAAGTTCAATTGTCTGTATTGCGAGAGCCATCTCGCTCACTTACAAAGTGTAATTTCGATTTGCTTGATTTAGACGAACGTCCTTTAATGTATGCACAAGTTCAAATAAATCGGGTATTACACGAACAAAAAAAGAAGACAAGTTTAAGATATTTGCGAATGGCTTTTGCATCTACTCACACACTTCCAGAGTATATGCAGTTTATTGAAAAATTTGATGTTGATCCAAATTTAGAAACCTACGATTTTATTTCTGTTCCGTATTTGGCAGATGTGCTAGATACAGGCGCATTACGAGATTTATTGTTGAAACTCTCGCAGCATTTAAAGCCCGGTGGTTTTATTTTATGCTCTACATTGTTGCCCACTCATGGTGGCGAAAATTTATTATTCCGCAGTGCCGATTCTTGGTGTTTGATGGGTGACGGACGTGATTTAACTCCATTAACGCCCATGGGAATGAAGTGTGAGAGGATTTTAAAACCAGAAGAACACACGTCGTTTCATATCTTCACTAAGCCAGTTCAACATTAAAAAAAAGTCTTACTTCTGATTTTTATGGTAAGATTTTTAGCAGTGTGTGCTTTTTAGGCACTATGAGTGGGTTCTTGTTTGCAGAAAAAGTAGCAAGCATTGGGGTGGGAATCAGAAGTGTGACCGTTTTTTTCTGAGAAGCAAATTGCAGCTTATTAAAACGCTTTTTCCTCAAAATTAGCGTCCTAAAGTGCCACCACTTCTCCGAAACTGTGTAGAAGGAATAACCTCTTCAGAACCTGCGCCAGGCTTGAGCCAAAAGAGTACTAATTCAATGTGGTACCGAGGTCCTTGGTAATAGTCGATGCGAATATCATGCTCACCAGAAGTTAATGTTACTTTAGCTGTTTTGCGTTGCGAGGCATGCAAACCATCGTTATCGACAACTATTTTATTGTCTATATAAAGAATTGCACCATCATCACTTTGCAAAGCAAAAGTGTATTGACCTGTCGCAGGAATAATAACTTTTCCGGTGAAGCGAATTCCGAACCACTCAAATAAATCTGTTATGCCAGGAAATCCAGCGTCAAATGATCGCAACGGAATATTTACGTTAGGCATTAACACGCTAGAAACAGGCTGCATCATATTAAAATCTGGTAGTTTTGATACATGGTTTCCTAAAAAGTCGTAAACGTTTCCAGTAAGACCATCAGATTTATGATCGTCTTCTACAGCAAAACTGCTGCTTGGTATGAGGCTTAAATCGCTTTTTGCAGTTACTGTGCAATTTGAATTTGAGGCTGTTGCTTCTACAACTAATTTTGTTGAGTTGTCTTCCACTAAATTTGGAGCAACATACGTACCCACAGAGCTTAAAGTTCCCATGTTTTCGACGGCGTTTGCGGGCTTAATTATTTTCCATGTTACTTTAGTTGTCGATTGCGCAGGCAGTGAAGTTGTAAATGCGTGGACCTCTGCTGGGCGTAATACGAGTGAACTTGCATCGAGTTTCATGCCGGTTAAATCGCATATTTTTGGTGGCGCAACTGGCACAGGAGATGGAGTTGGAATAGGCGCATACACAACAACGGGTGTTGGCGTAGGAGAAACTGCTGGCGTAGGTTTTTCTACTTTTGTCGCCGAACTGCTTACACTCGTAGTTGTCGCAATAGCCACAGTGGCCAAAGCACTGGTGGTTCGAACAGTTTTATCTTCAATCGAAACTGTGTTTGATATTGGACTTGTATCTGACTTTATTTCGCCTTGAGGCAATTCAAATTGGCCGGCAGTGCGCACGATTGCAGAATCTGTGGGTGGCAATTGCGGCGAATCCATACCAGATCCATCTTCTCCTGTGTTATGCGCCCCGCTGTTGCCTTTAGCCTCTGGTTTAAGGCGTTTGTTATTCCCCAGTCCGTCGATTTCAGGATTTGGTCCTTGCTGGGAGTCTGCAGATTGTTTTACAGAATCCGCCCTTTTAACGTCAACCAATGCTGATTCTTGGCTGCAACCAATGTAAAAAAACGCGCCGACTATAAAAAGCGTATGCTGGGATGTTTTCATCGCCAGTCCCTCCTCTAAAAGAGACGATTCATAAAACGCAAGAGGAGAAATAGGGGTAAAAAGTGGGAATGCTCTTGGTAGGCGCTCCACTAAAGGCCCTCATTTTTCCTAATAAACGCATCGGTGGACATTGAAAAACATAAAGTTGGTTAAATTACTTTATATTTTACATGTAGTTAGAGTTTGAAAATTGATGATGCTAGCAAAAAATTTGGTGAAATCGGCAGAATAATTTATTGAGATCTTCTAAAAAGTGCGATGAAATTGACAATGTGATTTAACCTTGACGAACTCATTTTTCACCTGTCTCTATCGAATGTGCTCAGCAAAAACTTGACAGTATGGACCATCATTCTAATTTTCTTGAATTTTTTCTGCAAAAAAAATACATTTATTTATAGCAAGAATTGGAAAATAAATTCACCGAACTAAAATTCACATTGCGAGAACTTTAAAAATGTTTGTTACTTTAGCTAGCCACAATAAGAATTTTTCAAATTCAGCCTTTTTTTTATATTTTAAAATTTCAACGAGTGTTTTGATTTTTTGCCTCACGCAGAAGGTTCATGCCATAGAATTAGAGATTGAAAACGGATTTCAGTCTGCACGTCTTGCTGATTTTCAGAGAACTGGCGAACTCAAAGCTGAGTCGGAACTCCTTTTTAAAAGCCAAAACTCGGTTCAAGATGGCACTAACGCCAAAACCAGCTCTCAAATATACATTCCGCGCATTGGTGTTTCATTCATTCAAAAAACTCCAAGTCAGACTGCTACAGGAGTTGATTTTGAGAGCCGCTATCATTTTGAAAATGAAGAAGAAAAAAGTGCTCCTTATGCTCAAAGAGTTTCTAAATTCTCAGATTTTAAATTTGGACTTGAAACTTTTGTGTCTAATTTAGCTCCCGTAGATTTTCACTTAAGGCTTGAATCGCATTTGTTTCCTTTGCAAAAATCGACATTTGATCCGGGGCAGGGAGCAATAAAATCGAGCCAAAATCGAAAATTCGCTGCGGGATTTAAAGCTGGATTAGGAATTGCTAGGCGCACTCCCCGCTGGACTTTGGCGATGGCGTATTATTATGGACAACAGCTCGAACGAGATTTTGAAACTGTTGCTGCCGATGGGTCGAAAATATCGGGAAGCGAAAAATTAGTATTCCCTTCTACAATCGAAGCAACTGTGTTGTTGCCAAACATGAAAGAAACTCAATTATTATTTTCTTGCAAGGTTATGTTGCTCGATAATATCAAACAAGAAAATGCCACGGAGTCTGCTCCGTTTCAAAATTCATTTGAAGCTCAAGCCTTTGCAGTTTTTCCAAGCTTTTTTCCGGCCTCTGTTGCTGAGTATTTTCCGCTCAGTGCGCCACAATTTATATTTTCTTACCGCTCTCCATTGCACCGCAGCGAATCGACCATGGACGCAGACACTCTAGACAAATGGACCACAGGTTTTGGAGCCGCGACGGCAGATGGATCGTGGAAGTGGAATGTGCGATTGAGCTATGCGCAAGACACACAAAAAGTACCAGAAATGGCACATAAATATGATTCCACGTCAGCCAGCCTCATGATTCTGAAAACACTGCCGATGTCGCTCATTGGGGAATAACCCCTGGCCCGTTCTGGAGGAAAAGGCCGTGACCACTCAAATAGTGCCTTCGCGTAAGCCTGGCGTTGCCGCAGTTTTTGCGACCATTGTTTTGTTTAGCTTTGTTTCTGCCTGCCGCAAGGGGAAATCGTCGTCCGACGCGGCATTAGAAGCCCTCACGCAGGGTTTAGGTGAAAAGGCAGGAACAGTAGACGAAGTTGCGCTGGCAAATGTGCATTCCGTTTCTACAAGCACTCCACCTGCGGCATTGCGCCCCGACCCAGACCTTTTTGCCCGAAGGTTATTGAGGCAGTTTCACCCGGACGATGCAAATGGTGTTAAAGCAATTGGTTCTCTCGAAGATTTTAGGCCATTATTGGGTGGTGCTTCATTAGATTTCAGAACAGTTCCTCAAGAAACATACGATGCGACAAGTCTGCTCGCTTTGGTACAAGTGGCCAAGCAAGTTTGCACTTTTGTAGTGGATCCCGATGAAAATGAATATCCGGGCTGGAAGTCGGTGTTACCTTATGCTCCCGACAAAATATCGGAAAATATTTTGTTTCTTTCTGCAAAAATTAAGGGCATGCCAGACTCAAGAATCAATCAAAGTGTGTTAGACAAACTTGTGAATATTACCAAGAGTGCAGTTGGCAAAGGCGGAATTAGTTACGCCGATTATCAATCTGCTTGTACTTATTTGGCTATAGATGCGGAGGCTCTTTATTTATGAAAAAAATGATGAGTCGCTTTCAAAAATATTTGTCACTGTTTTTATTAATCGGTTTTATTTTGGTCACAAAATCGTCGCAGGCTGAAGACGATCGCACATTGGCTTTTAGGCGAGCCAGCTATTTATTGCGTGGTCGCATGCCTTCGCCTGAAGAACACGCCCAGGTCGGTCGCAGTAAAGAAGAGTACAATGCGGCAGTGAGAAAAATATTGATTTCTGATGAATTTTACGAAGGGGCCCTTCGTTATCATGAAAGACTTTTAGGCGTTGGATTACCAGAAATGTATTTAGAGGAATTGCAATCGGGCGATCGCAACGACTTGAGCAATCCTTTTGCGCGCATTCAATGCCGCAAAGAAGACGGACGATTTAAATGTGGATTTTTATCGCGAAAAAACAACGAAAAAAGCCAATCGGAATGTGATCCGGGGCAAGAACGACCCATTCGCGTGTTTTGGCATCATGATGTTAATGCCTGGGTTTGTCCACAAGTGGTCCGCACTTGTGCTGCCGATTTATCACGCTGCTTTATTGAACATGGCGATCAAAACGAAGCCCGAAATGCGGAATTAGGGGCCAGTGCTATATTCGATTCGAGGTTTAATATCATTAAATCGTTGAGCCGCCAGCCTGCGGGCATAGGCGCCGCCGTTGCAGTTGAGAATTTTCCATACACGCATATTTTTGAACCTGGCCTCACAGCAGTCGATGGTGCCATTGCACATTTGTACCGCCAGGGAAATCATTTTGCTTTAGAAAAATTGCATTTGCCATCTAATCTTACCGACAAAGTGAGCAAAATGCCGCTTTCAGATTCTAAATTTAGATTGGTTTACAGCGAATCTGATTATTCATCGGCTGGTATTTTATCGACATTCGGCTGGTTGCGCCGGTACGAAAAAAACCGAACCCGTGCCAACCAGGTTTACGAACGACTCATGTGCCGCCGATTGACTGCAGAATTACCTACGTTTTTTCCGCAAGATCCGGGCGATTTACGCACTCGCGAAGGTTGCAAAGGTTGTCATGCAACGCTGGACCCTATGGCCGATTTCTTTAATGCGTGGGGTGAGGGCGGCGATTTGTACAAAGGTCCAGGGAATGGAATTAATGCAAGTTTCGCCGGCAAAAATGGCGTAAATATGCACGATTTTGCAAAAATATTACAAGACGATCCTGCGTTTGCAACATGCACAGTGCAAAATGTTTGGGAGTGGCTCATGGGTCGCAAATTTAACAAATCAGAAGAAGCATTGCGCAGTAGCCTTTCGCATTACTTCATAAATACTAAATACAGTTTTAGAGAACTTGTTTATGCTGTGGCAACGCATCAGGCATTTACGGCTTCTAATCGTACCGATGCCGTGGTTTCTGATCCCCTAGAACAACCGCCCCTCGGAAAAGTCCCTGATGTTTCAACTGCTAAAGCGCCATGCCCCGACACTGTTAATTATACCACAGACATTGCTCCTCTGTTGGCAAAAGCAGATGTTAAATGCGATGGGTGCCATAAAGCAGGCACAAATCGCATGCCGTTAGAGAGCGAGGCAAATTGGAAATCCGGCGGAAAAGTTGCCTTAGGACTCATGTCTAGCGGAACAATGCCTCCGGGAATGTCGGGCCCGCCTGTGGCGGGAAATGTATTTCAACTCAAAGAAGCCGTGCGCTGCTGGTTGGAGAAAAATCCGTGAATAATAATAAACTACATGTTGAATTTGGTGACGCAGAGCAAGATTTATCGCGCCGGCAATTGATAAAAACCGGTGTGAGTTGTGCTGCATATTTATCTGCAACTCAGTTGTTACGTTTGGCAACGGGCGATGTGGCTTATGGACAAGCAGATACTTCATCGCCCAAAAAGCGGCTGATTTGGATTAATATGAGCGGCGGTTGGGATATATTAGAGGCTACGGACCCTAAGCAAAACTCCACCGCGGGCATTGATATGGCATACGGTTGGGGAGCTGCGCAGCAACTTGCAGGCTCTCCAGATGTGCGCATTGGGCGCTGGCTTCCGCGCATAGCAGGGCATGGTGCAGACGTTGTTGTTTTACGTGGAATGACCATGGGAACAACATCGCACGATGCTGGTCACGTGTATATGGACACTGGAGTTTTAAGCAATACAGGTCGCGTGAATGCAGCATCTGTTCCAGCAATTGTTGCTGCAGAGAGCAATGCAGTGATTCCGCTCATTCAGCTTTCCGGTGGTTCCGAGCCTCGTACCGACCGTGCATTACCCAGAAATTTATCTACGGTTCGTGCTGAAAATTTAGATCTTTATCGCAAAATGTATCCTTCTGATGCAAAATCCAAAGAAACAAGTTTATTGCTGCTAGATCACCTCAAAGAATCTACTTCTCGGGTGCAAAGTGCACAAGGTTCTACAGACAGGCTTAATGCTTTAATATCTGCAGAAAGCCGCATTCGAGAGCAAATTCAAAGTAATATTGGTGGCCAACTAGAGGTTAAGCCAGCCGACAGAATAAAATTCAATGCCCCATTTGCAAATATGCCCGCGGGTATGGGAATGGCCCGCAGACCAGATGGTTTGATTGATTCTTTTGCTTTAGCATTAAAGCTTTTGCAGGCTAATTTAGTGACCTGTGTTAACTTAGGAATTGGCGGCTTCGACACCCATGCCAATCAAGACCGATCACTAGAGCCCTTACTCGCCGGATTCGACATTGCCTTGGGAGTGTTTATTGACGAGCTTAAAGCTTCAGGGCAATTAGATTCAACTCTCATTGTTTTATTTTCAGACTTTGGACGCACACCCAAAATCAACGGAAACATGGGCCGCGACCACTGGCCCGTGGGCGGGGCTATTATGATTGGCGGCGGCATTGCGGGCGGTCGTGCCGTGGGTGAATCAGACGATAAATTATTGTCAAAAGAGATAGATTTAACCACTGGTGCCGCTGCCGCTGGTGGAAAACAACTGAGCCCCGCACTTTTGGCCGGCTCTGTTTTAGAGTTGACGGTAGGCTCAGCAGTATTACGCAAGCGCGGTTACCTTCAGAGCAGTGCTGCACTCACTCGTTTGCGTTCCTGAGGAGTTGGAAATGTTTTTGAAAAAATCTTGTTACCTTAATTTAGTGGCTATTTTAAGTTTGTTTCAAGCTGCAACATTTGCTGCTGAAACAGCGAAAGAAACTCGAAAAGAGTCAGCTAAGGAAACAGCGAAAGAAACTCCAAAAGAAGTTTCCAAAGAGTCTGAAAAGGTTCCTCTAAAAGAAGTTGCTAAATCTGGCGAAACAGACCAAAAAATTGCTGCACAAGGCGCCCAGGCGTTAGGTCAAAGCCCTGCGGTTGGCCCTGGTAAAGGTGTTTTGCGCATTGGATATTTAAATCCTTGGGTCTACGGGTTTTGGAAAGAAATGTATGTGGGCAGCCATATTTCGAACCTTTTGTCGACACACATTCAGGGGCCTGTAGACGACCCTGGCAAATGGTTGTTCTCCGACGGACTCGTTGGTTTGCAGCTGGTGGGAGAACGGGAAGCAGGGTTTACTGCCACAATAGACGTTGGTATGCGTAATTTTTCATACGAAGATTCTAATTCTCGCTTGGTAAAAAGTTCAGGTGCTTATGGGCATTTGAATTTAGCATTCGACATGGGTGCGGGTTACACTCAAGGATTATCTGGTGCAGTTTATTTAGGAGCGCAAGAATACAACCTGGCCGATAAAATTTATGGTAACGACCGCGAAGACGACGACACGCGGCGCGCCTTAGGGCGGTTGTACAATTATTCTAATCGTTTTCCTTTGTTTTCAGCAGAATTGCCAGCATCGTTTGCCGTCACTCAGGCATCTGGTAAAAGTTTAGACCTGGAAGGTACCTTTCAATTTTCAGCGCTTTTGGTTCCGAGGTATGCACAAAATAAATTGGATCTCAAAAGTTGGTTACTTTACACCGAGCAAACCTATGGAGTTTTAGGGGCGGGGCATATGACTTATTCTTATAAACCGCACGAAGCTCGCGGATATTCTACCAGTTTAACCCTGGGTGCACGCTACAGTGCCAGTAAAAGTAAAAAAGACACTCGCGGAAAACGTGTCGAAACAGAATTAACATTGCCTGGAGTTCCGCAAATTCAACCTGTGGTTGACTTTACTTATGTAAAAAGAATATGAGTATTTGAAGGTAAGTTTATTTCACGGAATTATTGCTTTTGCCAGGAACTTTATGACTGAATTCAATGCCGATAACGAATTCGGGCTACCAGTTCCTTTTTTAAATCAAGTAGTAACTTTGGCTATTCAATACATGCACGTGGAGCGTATCTGGGTGTTTGATTCGCGCGCCAAAGGAACACATCGCAAAAATTCTGACGTCGATCTCGCTTTTGAATTTGGAAATAATCGCGAAATTCCCTGCGCAAAATTTTGTGCAGAACTAGATGAAAATGGCCTGGTTTTAGTTAAAATAGATTGCATCGACTTTTTGCGATGCCAAGCGGAATTGCGCCAAGAAATATTGACATCTGGAAAAATAATATATGAAAAAAATTGTTTGTCCCTCTGATTTTGAGAGAATAATTTCGAATTTAAATATGGCACTCGTGAGTTTGAAAGAGTTTTTAGCAGAGCCAGCACGAACACCAGCTGTTCGCGCGGGAATAGTGCAAGCATCTGAATATAATTTTGAATTATTTTGGAAAGCATTTCAGAAAGTTGGCGATGCAAATGATGACACAGCGGGAATCCCTCGAGGTGCATTGGTGGTTGCTGCAAGCATGGGTCTGATTCAAGACCCAGACACTTGGATTCGAATGCTTAAAGATAGAAACCTCACGAGCCATACTTATCATCAAAATCTTGCAATGGAAATCGTTGAACACGTTGAATATGACTATGTAGAATCATTTAAAGCGGCATTTAGTTTTCTAGAGGAATTGAAAAATAGATAGTGAAAAATAGAAAAATAATATCTTCCATTTACAATATTTTCCCGTTCCAAAGATCAGTTAAAAAATCGTTCCCAAGGATAAATTATTATTTGACCTTCTAGTTTGGCGTGGGCCAAAGTGAAACATTGTGGATTTTTGGAGTAGGGGTAATAAATCTAAGGGCCTAAAAATATAGGACATAATTACTCGCGCTAGCTCTGATGGCGAATCTCATGAAAAACGTTAATACTGTTAGCGAGATTTGGGAAAGACGGAGAAAATTAGCAAATACAGGGGATTGAGAGATGGGTTCTGTATGGTAGATTCAGTTATTGTCGCATTGCATTGGTCGGATAGGGTTTAAGACCAATGCTGCGTTTGAGTTCGTAAACGCAGCATTGGTAGGCATCACCAGAGTGTAATTTATTAGTTTCGGTGGAGAGGTGTATAGCGCCTAATTTTTCCACTGCGCGACGCGAACGAGTGTTTAATTCACCGATATAAAAATGAATTTTACCGACGAATTTAAATGCGTAGTTTACCATGGCATTTTTCATTTCTTTGTTTGTGCCTGTTCCCCAGTGGTCGCAACTCAAAAAGGTATAGCCCACTTCAATTTTCGATTGCTTTGCATCGTAATTTGCAAAGCGAGATGAACCAATAATTTTAGAAGTTTTTTTATCGATGATTGAAAACGCGCCTTGTGAATTTATTCCGCTTTTAAAAAAACGCTCAAAATTTTCTGGTTTGAAACGATCTTTTTCGGGGTGTTGTTCCCAAATTTTCGGGTCTGAAGCAGCCAATAACATAGATTCATAATCCGATTCTAACATTGGTCGTAAAATGATATTTTGTGTTTCGAGTGACGGCTGCCAGATGTTTTCTGTCATGTTTTATTCCTTAGTTTTAATAAGTACGAAAATGATAATTTATTATATCAGAGCAATTCTTCACTGTCATTTTAGTGACTTTCTTTCTTGCCGTAAGCGCTTCACGAGCGGCAGGTTTTAAGATTTTTTAGAATGGGTTAGGTTTAGGCAGGAGCAGAAGGCACTACGGTTTTTTGGGCCTGAGCAGCT
>JAYTOT010000052.1:0-2450 GCA_043747645.1 Pseudomonadota bacterium
AGCAGTGCGTGTGGTTTTGTATTAGTGCAAATAATTTGCACGGGATAATGCAACGCAAAAACATTTATCAACTGCATATCATGGTTCAAATAAAGAAAAAGATCAGATTTTGCAACGTTTCTAAATATCAGGCTTGCTCTGATTCTGTAATTTCGTTCAATATTTTGATCAATATAGCGCTTCATTGTGGAGGTCCAGTTGCAGATAATTTGCTCCGGCTAAAAAAATACAGAATTCCAACTTTACAAATTCCACATTTTTTAACTGTCAAAATAGCAATTTCAAGGGCATTTCCTATTTTTATTTTCTCTAAACTCGACCTGACCATTTCCCTGATTTTCGATCTCGGAGAATACAATCCGAAATACCTGATTTTGCAAAATCCCTTCGGTAAAATGTGCAAACAAAAACGTTTCACGAACTCTATTTCAGAAATCTCAAAAGACTTTTTCTTGGTGCTTGAATCCTTTTTGGGCGGAGGTGAAGTGGGGTCTTTTTCGCCTGCGTCTCGTTTCATTGCAATTTCTACCATCCCGTCATTTACACTCAAAATTCTCGAGTCAGAAATACCAACTCTATTTGCGTATTGCCCAAAATATTTCACTGCAGTGTCTGCACCGCTGTATGGGGGAGCACAGTAAACATTCCATTTTTCTGGCAGCGTTAGAATTGATTTACCAAACATTGAACATTCAGAATCAATTACTTTTTTAGACAATTTACTTAAATACTTCGCTCTAAACATTGTTGACAATGCTCTTATCGGAAATAAAAATTTCTTTTTGTGCTCCTTCCATTTGCCATCTGAATAAGTTCCCGAGGCGATTAAAACATGAACATGATAATGTGCCTCTAACTTTTGTGTCCACGAATGCAACACCATCATAAATGCCGGAATACCGTCGAACGTTTCTTTCGAAAATAGCATTAGGGTTTCAGATACGGAATTTATGAGCAAATTAAGCATGATTTTTTTTGTGCAATGCTATAAGCCCATTCAATTCATGTGGCAGTGTGAAAACTGCATGAAAATGCTTCACGGGAAAGAGTCTTTCTGAAGAATCTTCTACCCATTTTGCTCTTGCTGAGCCGCCGCAATTCGGACAATTTCTACTGCCACAGCTCGCATTTACAATTTCAAGAGCTTTGCAATTACTGCAAATATAACTCGTGGTACCCAAACGGCCACTTCCACAGTCGGCAATATTTTCAAAAATTTTTCGCGACCAACTGTCTTCAATTTCTATCGAATTTTTATTTCTATAAAAAATATCAGTGATTTTTCCCATTTTTAAGCAGAGTCTTTGGTGCATTTGAGGAATGAATCAATTTTGGCACTCACAGCCAAAGAAATAGTATTGGTCATTTTCAAATAGATTGCGGTGGAACTAATATTTTTATGCCCCAAAATTTGTTGAACGCTAAATATATCCACTCCATTTTCAAGTAAAGTAACTGCAAAAGCATGACGTAAAGAGTGGAGGCCGCCCGACTCGATTTTTGCAATTCGCGCCGCGTCATTCCAGAATTTTCTGACCTTTACAACTTCCAAAGGCTGCTCTTTATTTTGATAAAAAAACATATATGTGGTTGGCCTGTATTGCCTATAATAATCTCTTAATGTAAAAAGTAATTCAGTAGATAAAGGCACGAATCGATCTTTTCTGCCTTTGCCTTGACTGATTTTTATCAGCATTCGGTCACTCAAAATGTCGGCAATTTGAATCTTTACTGCTTCGTGACCACGAACCCCAGTTCCGTACATTAATAAAAAAATTGTTCTCTCCAATCCTGGCTCAGCAGAATTGATTATCCTAGACACTGCAGCATTTGATAACACTATGGCTACCTTTCGTTCAGTCTTTCGCGGCGGCATTTTAAGGTCGCATTTTTGCCAACCTAAACATGTCTCGCCTAGTAACTTTATTGAACACAGTTGCTGATTAATGGTGCTCCAGCTACGCCCCTTATCTGTCGACGCTAACACATAATTTCGCAGGTCTTCGCTGCAAATTTCACTCGATTTTTTATTGACGGCACGCAAAAAAGCCCCGACAACAAAGGAATAAGTTCTTTTCGTTGTGGGTGCGAAATTACGCAAAGTCATTTCGCGTTCAAATTTCTTGATGACTTTTTTGTTAATCGCGGACAATTCGTTCTCTGGCATATATTACTCCTTTTTATATCAGTAGTAATATCGGATTAAATTTTTATAAGTTTATAGATGACAGAGCTATCTAGTCATAATATTGAAATATTTTAGTGGCTGGGTCTTTATTCTCTAGCTTATTGGACTGATGTAGACTCGTTTAGTAGAATCTTTAAGCCTCCCGCCGCAGGCGGGTTAGTTCAATGAACATGAAACACTTATTTTTTGCAATTTTTTGCTCTCTACCTTTTCATGCATATTGCTCTCCAATTGAAGTTCGTATCGCAGCTGTTGCAGCATT